>JBEBWN010000222.1:0-6760 GCA_040392235.1 Taibaiella helva
AAAATTATGAAAATCAATTACATGGACCAACTCTTTAAATGCGATTGCCGTGGTTTCCGACCAGGAAACAGCGTACCGGTATAGTAAGCAGTTGCTAACGCTGGCGACAAAACAAATTGCACCGCACGAGTATTTGGAAGGCGTGTTACAGCATGCCAGCTCATGCATGTCTTTAGGGTATTTCCAGGAAACCCAGGATAGCCTGGAATTGGCCGATGCATTTATTAAAAAAGGAAATTTTGTTCACAACGCTTCGTTCAGGGTACGGTTCTTTTATTTCCAGTCCTGCTACACCCTTATTGTCTACATTTATACCGGTAAACTAAAGGAGCTCAAACAAACAATAGAACAGGTGGAAAAAAGTATACTGTTATATGACAAAGTACTTTCAATAGAAATGAAATTAGTTATTTACGGGAATTTAAGAAATGCCTATATCGCCGCAGGAAACCATGATCAGGCAGCGAAATTGCTGGATATTCTTTTATACAAAGAGGCAAAATGGGTACGAAGCGATGTGTACAACGACCTGTTTTTATCCAGGATTTTTTCTCATCTTGATGCCCGCGATACGCAAATACTAGTGCCGGCTATGGCCTTGGCTGCTTCCCGTCAATATAAGCAAACCAAGAGCCATACGAAGCAGGTTGAAGTTGGTTTAAAGCTGTGCGCTATCTTAGTCAAAGACCATAACTATCAGGATGCCTCGGTGCGGACGTCCGTGCTGTCAGCATTGAAAAATATACTTGTCCAGTACACCGAAATCCCCCAAAAAGGTAAAAGCAAATTTCACGAGATGTACACCTTCTACCTGATATGGACGAATAGCATGTTGCATGCCCAACCCTTCCATTTGGCGGCAGGGGAGTGGTATGATTCGTATCGGGCTGCCCGCGCAGTTTAAACATGCCTCCAAACGGGCAGTAAAACTTTGGAAAGTCGGAGAACGCGTTGTATATGCTTTCGCTTCCCTCAAACTGTCCTTATCCTCATCAAATGAGAGATGCATTGTTATCGCAAGCGTTCATTAATTAGGGTCTGCTGTTAAACTCAATTGGATGCATTCCCATGTAGTTAAAGTATCCTCTATAGGGGGTTAGATGATCAGAAAAGATACAAATGCTCCTTTAACTAAGCCAGGCTTACCTGTTCATAACCGCGGATGAAATCCGCGGCAAAGAGATCGCTGTAGTCAAGCCCTGCGGGCTTGAACAGCCCACAAAAGGAAAATGTGTACCATTCTTGTGGACGCATTCCCTGAGATGTGTAGGGCGCTTGTAGGACAATGGGCAGTATTCCTGTGTTTTCAAGGGAGATCGATGGTTTGGTGGTCAATCCGGCGGTTTGGATGAGTTACTTTTGGCTTGGCCCGGTATGAGGATAGATCTCTCCGCTTCAGTCGATATCAAGACAAAAAAAGCTTCCGCGCGGCAGAGGCTAAGCTAAGCCCACTTTTTTGCCGGGCTAAACTACAGCCGGCATAGCCGTATGAAGTATACGCTTCAAGAGGAGGGAAACTCCTTTCCGTTTCAGGAAAAGCCTTATAAATAAAAAGCATCCGGATTGGACATCCGGACGCTTTTGGGATTTGTCTAAAAACAATGCAGGTTCTTTATTGTCCGCACTTAAAAAGAGCAGCGCCATTACCGGCTTATCGCAGGAATACCATTATTGCATTTTCAATATTTTTTCTGTTTTAAGCATATTGCCTTTCCGGTCAAAGAATTTAATAAAGTACAATCCCTCCGTCCATTCTTCCAACGAAATATATTGCGGCGCTTCGAACTGTTTCAGCAATTTACCCTCTATGCTGTATAGGCCCAGCCTTAAGGCTACCGCCGAGCGAACATAGAGCATGTTCTTTGCCGGGTTGGGGTAAACCGATATCTGGGCTGCAATGCGGTCTATATCATCTACGCTATTGTCGATACTGGTTACCCGGTACACGTCTGAAGTATCGAAACAGCCGCGTTCATTAGAAACAATAACGCGGTAATCCCCGTTTTCCTGCACCGTGTAGCTGCTATCGGTTGCTCCTTCTATAATTTGCCCGTCTTGCATCCATTGATAACTGGCAAAGTGTTCGGCAGTGCTTAATACATTTACTTTAGTTACAATAGTTATATCCATATCCAGCCGGGGTATGATGCTAAGGTTCAGTGTAACGGCGCTATCGCAACCCTGGTAGTTGGTAAAAGTCTGGATATATGCGCCGGTTTCCATATAAGTAGTATCATTCCATGTATAGCCATTACAGTCTGCACTATCGGTAAAAGCAGAAGAGCTGGTATCCCCGCAGCGCAGTTTTACTACGATCATATCCAGGCTGTATGTTGTAGCACTGGCAGGGGTAGAGGTGAAAGACGCCGAATCGGGCCCCGGATCGAAATCAGATGTTCCCCGGAACCAGCCACTCATATATATGTTGCCGGAAGCATCCAGGGCCGCCGACCGCGTAGCATCTATGTCCGGTCCACCCATTGTCTTTACCCAAACAAAACTACCCGAAGGGTCCAGTTTCAGAATAAAGATATCAGCGGCATTGCCATTCGAGCTTAAAACAAAGTCGTTCGGTCCTGGATTAAAATCAACCCATCCGCCAAAGTAGCCCGTGATATAAGCGTTATCGGCGGCATCCAGGTTTATAGAAAACGCATAGTTGTTGTCAAAGGTAGAATAAAAGGCGCCGCCTATATTTTTCGCCCATACAAAATTGCCGGCCGAATCCAGTTTCAATACGTATATATCCGAATTTTTACCGGGGGTATGGGCCATCAATTCATGGGTATTCGAACCGGGGTCAAAATCAACGGTATCATGAAATGTTCCGGTACTATATACATTCCCCAATTTGTCGACCTTAACACAAAGCCCCGATTCATCAAGGGTTACTGAAGTAATGTTCCGTTTGGACCCAAAGGTCCGTACCCATTTAAAGTCGCCTTTTGCATCCAGTTTCATCAGGTAGATATCCATGCCGCCATTGGCGCCGATTTTTGTTGCAGCTGGTCCCGGATCAAAATCAACCGTATCTTTAAACCGGCCGGTCATATATATAGCCCCGGTCGCATCAGTAGTAACACTATTGCCGCTGACGGTCATTGTTGTTCTACTGGTTTGTCCAACGTCTTTAGCCCACACAAATTTACCCTGGGCGTCCAGTTTCAGGACAAATGCATTAAATGCATTGTTCCCGGCGCTCAGTTTAAAAGAGTCAGCGCCGGGATCAAAATCTACACTCCCTATGAACTGTCCGGATACAATTACATTGTTGCCGGCATCTATAGTTACAGAAAGAGCCTGGTCGTTTGAGGTACCTCCAAAGCTTTTGGCCCATACAAATTTACCCGCCGGATCCAGCTTCAAAAGGAAACAATCGGAAAGCCCGTTCGATTTTAACCGGAAGGTATCGGTGCCCTCCGGAATATCTATTGTGCCGCTAAAATAGCCGGTTATGTATACATTCCCTTCGGCGTCCATAGCGCTGGCATATACGCTTTCGGCGCTACTGTTACCAAAATTCCTTGCCCATAAAAACTTGCCGGTAGCATCCAGCTTCAAAATATAGGCGTCCGTTGCTGTTCCGTTCGCTGTTACCTTAAAAGAGTCCGGCCCTGGGTCAAAATCGGCCGTTCCGGCAAAATGCCCCATTGTATATACATTGCCTGCTTTATCCACAAGAGTGCCCCAGCTATTATCCAGCCCAGCTCCGCCAGCGCTCCTGGCCCATTCTAACTGCGGACCTTGTGCTGAAGCTGGATTAAGGTATACCAGCATCAGGGCCGCGGCCGCACATAACCAGCCTGTATTGGTTGTCCTTCTGGCTTTCGGCTGTTTGCCGGCAAATTGCTGTATAAAGGACCAAAGTAAAGTTCCTGTGTTCATAATTTAAAATTTAAGCTGTAAAAATGCCATTCCATCATCAGAGCCGGTTTCATGTGGCTATCTTCGGTAATGCTGTCGTCAAAACAAAGCATTTAAATAGGATTTAGAAAATCAATTTTATGTAAAAAGTCTACTCGATCATTTCATTGTTTACTGCTGAAATTTTAAAGCCCGAGGTAGCTGAAATAGCCCTGTTTTAATGAATTTTAATATAAAAAGTTGATTACAAAATAATTAGTAATGTAAATGACTTGATATTAGTATTCCCAAATATCCTTTATTATGGACTTTGCTCCGGTGGACACCTATTAAAGTCTGTTTGTTGGTGAGCAACCCGGAGTATGTGCATCATGTATTTGCAAAGGAGGGAAGGGCTTGTTTAAAGAGAAAACCTGTCTGGTAAAAGAGCCATACGGAACAGCAGGTTGGCTAACCTCAATGAGCGCTGCTATATGGCTCAACCAGGTGCTTGATGTTCCGTAATAACGAATGGCTCGCTGGACTGACTTTGTCGGACTTCATTTCGCAAGTCAGCAGTGAGTAATCTTTTCTGCGCTGGCAAGGTAATTGGGATGATTACCTGAAAGAATGGCGAGATCAGGTTTGATTGACGATTATAAGAGAATGGGTGATGACGTGAAAATTGCCTCCCTGGATAAGGAGGCAATTTTTATATCATAAATTCGTTTCTCAATAAACCCACTGCTAAAAAGCAAATTATAACAATGATAAATAAAACAAGCGCTTACCTATTATTACTACTGATTTCTTTATCATCTACTACATTAGCAGCGAAAAAACGCAGTTTTAATTATTTAGATTTTCAGCCTCATGTAGGTGTGTCCTGGCAAAGTACTTTGTTTAAGCCTTTCTTTGATTTTTCTATTATCCAGGAATTGGGTTTTACATCGGTACCCTACAAGTGGGAAAAAAATACACAGGGCTTTGGTTTGGATTTTGGCTTTACATTATCATCCGATTTAAGAAAGAATCATTTTATCGGCACTAAAGTTAATGCTCGCTTTCGATACGACTACGTATATGGAGGATTTGAGGGCTGGCGCGGATATGAAAGAGAAATTAGATCTCCATTATTAGATTTAGGTGTCGGACTTATGTATCAACTGAAAAACAGGAACAACAGAGATTTAATTGTGGAGATTGGTGTTACGGCAAACCAAATGGGAAAGTTCCAACTCTTCGATCCTTCGCCCGATCAGACTGGAGAATATTATATCCTAAGTAATCTCCAGTACACGTCATTAAATTTAGGCGTTGGTTATGACATTATTAAATTATCCGACAAGTTTTATATCCAATCCGGGCTTTTTATTAATTATATTGCAAAAGGTCATCCCGCTTATGAAATCAGAGATTTTATGACCATCGGAATAAAATCTGCAATAAGATTTAAGCCGGGCTTGGCTACGTGGAAAAGATAGAATGATCTATACTGCGAACGAACAAGACCAGATCAATTATAGTAGAATGACCAGCTTTGCTTTTTGATTACTACAAAAGATTTTCCTTTTCGGACGGGCTATATAAAAATACCCTGTTAATTAGGGATTTTTGTTTGATTTGTTATAATATTATATCTGGTAATGAAATGCAATGAAGATTTTTTTTGTTTTTTATGTGCTTTTATTTTTACTCACAGGATTTCAAGGTGCTACAGCCCAAGAAGTGTTTGCCCCGGTTGGCGCTGAATGGTGGTATTATAATAGAAGAACTTTCGATTCTTATTGGGAAACAGAAATCCTATACAAGAATCAGGTTACGCGCGATACGGTAGTTATGGGGAAAGATTGCAGAATTATTAATCAAACTGCATATGCTCGTACACGTTTCCCTCCATCTGTTCATTATGATACGAACAATCTTAGGGAGCTCTACATCTATGATAATGTAGATACTGTATTCCTGTTTAATGAAAATTTCAATGCCTTTACTCCTCTTTATGTGTTTAACGTAAAAGAAGGTGATACTGTTTGTCTTCCGGTAATTCCAGATATACTTGAAAATGAAGTCGATTTGAGGACTCATCCTCTTACAGGCGACCGATCATTTTGTTTCGTAGTAGACTCAATTCGTTCTAAGAAATATGATACGTCCGTATTGAAAACATATTTCAATCATTTTATCACAGGTGGAAGACCGCTGTCAGAGGTGCCAGTATATAATTGGAGCAACTATTATATTGATGAAGCTCTTGCTGGCGCATATGCCGAAAAAATTGGTGGTATCTCTGGAGGCTTAATACCCGTGGCTATTGGAGAATGGGTAGAGCGTCCCAGTTCTTTGGCTATTATGGATTTGACAAATAATAAACTGCGTTGTTATGCGGACGAGGATATCAGCTTAAAACTTATTACAGGTACATGTGATTCACTGGCGGAAATACCGGTGAAAATAGCTTCGAAGGTTTTGTCCAACACCGTGTATCTCTATCCCAACCCTGCAAAAAGTACCATTACTTTGTCTGGACTGGAAAATTTCACCGGCTCTATATCTATAATAGATCTTAATGGGAAAATTGTTCGCAAAAAAGCCGTCGAATTAAGCGTAAAAGAAGTGGATGTGGATATACGCCACATTACACCAGGCATTTACTTTCTCAATGTAAACACTGAAAATGGGGCTGTCTACCGGAAATTGCTAATACAATAAGAAGTTGTTTAAACTTATTAGGCGATAGAAAAAGTCCTGCTAAATACTGATTTTTGTTTTAGCAAATAAAAACGCAGCATATATTGAGACCTATTGACAAAGTTTAGGTAGAAGAGTTGATTTTTATCACATTTAAGTAAAGGCAAAAGAGGGTTTAATAGATGCATCGTATTTAGGTTTTTATGGAGGTTGGCCTGGTTCATTA
>JBEBWN010000223.1:0-6700 GCA_040392235.1 Taibaiella helva
CATTTAAAGGAGGCAGGTCGCCCAGGTGTTGCAGGGTAAAATTGATATTCTTGGCATCGATTCTGCGAATGAAAGTTTCTACTGACGCCAAAAGCCCCTTTTCCTGGAGGTGTACCGGCATTAAATTATGAGCCGTTTGCCGCAGTTTTAAGGCTATCTCCTCTGATTGCTGTACGGCATACTGATAAGGCGCTGAAAATTGACAATTAGCGAACTCTTGTTTTATTGCCGCTAAATTGAGCTTTAGCGCTAATACTTCGCTTAATACGCCATCGTGCAATTCTTTAGCGATACGTACCCGTTCTTTTTCTTCTCCTTTGCTGCGTGCTTCAATTTGTTTCATTTTTTGCTCCCTGGCCAGACTAATGATCTTTTCCTCTGCCAGTTTTTGTTTGTGGCGATAGCTTCGCCGGGATACCAGCAAGTTGAACGCTACAGAAACAAGAGCCAGGGTTAGACAAATGATCCACCAGCTGCGAGCCTGCAAGCGGGCATCCTGCCGCAGCAACAACAGGGCATTCCGATCCAGTTCGCGGTCCTTTAACGCCAGGTTATATTTAGTTTCCAGTGCATTAATCCGGTGAATTGTGGCAATAGAGGTTATACTGTCTTTTAACGCTAAATATCGCTGTTGTTGCAGCCAGGCGGCTCTATAATTACCGGCATCGCTATAGGCAATTGCTAATTCTTGTGCCATTTGCATGAGCATCACTCTATAACCGCTTTGTTCTATCAGGTGTTTCGCCTCGGTAATGTATTGCTCGGCTTTGTAGGCCTCGCCTTTTAATATGTAAGCTAACCCGATATTGGTTAAAGTAACCCCTTTTGCTACACTGTCGATAAGATTATCGATAATGCCCTCTTGCGTTAAATAAACCAGGGCGCTGTCCGGCATTTTAAGTTGTAAATAAGCATCGCCGATGTCACTGATCGTACGATTCCGGTAATCCAATGCTTTTCTTGAAGTGGCAGCGGGTTGTTCCAATTTATCTAAAGTAGCTAAGGTTTCTTTTAGTGCTGTAAGATAAGATCTGTATTGTTCCCGTTCTCTATATACGCCTGCCTTCCGGCCTAAGCACATGGCCATGCTTAGATAGTCGCCTTCTTGTGCAAAAATTTGATAGGCCGCTTCCAGGCCCTGTAACGATCTTTCATAATCGCCCATTACCTGGAATAGTTCGTTAATGCGTAAATGAAACCTGGCGCGGCTACGGTTATCTTCAAGAAGCGGCAAGGCCAGATGGTAATACCCCAAAGCTTCCTCTAATTGACCATTGTTTAAATAAAAGGACAAAAGACGTTCATAGATTTCCACCTGCAGACTACTCCCTTTCGGACAATATCGCAAGGCCTCTTTCAACCAGTAAAGCGAAGTTTCATTTTTATTAATGTTATGGAAATAGCTTGCTGTTTTCACTAATTGCTCTGCAAAATGTGCAGAGTATGGATAGAGTACGCTATTGCTTAATACCGGATTGTAGTTTGCTAATCCATGTGTCTTATGATTATCTATGTTCGGATTGCCTATTTCTGTAATGGGTATCTGCGCCCTGGTACTTAAAAAGAACAGAGAAGCAACAAGCTGTAAGAATAAAATTTTCACACAAGAGCGCATATAGGCAATATTAATAAAATGATTCGAGCAATTCTACTGGTCATATAAAGCACGGCGAAATATGAGTAGAACTACCCAGATAAAACTAAAAAAAATGAGGCGCTTTCCCTATTGAATATTTTCCTGTCCTGAATGACATTTGTGTTCATCAATATTAACGGTTTATTTCTCCATCTTAAATACATAAATTATGACAGGTCGTTTACCTCTAATTGGCATTCTGCTACTACTTTTTTTTGCAGTAACGGGCAATGCACAAAAACCTTATAATAAAACGGAAAAATTCCTGAAGGCGAACGGCATTTGGGTTAGTCAAGACTCGTTAGCCCTCAATTTTAATGATCGTGCAAACTTTCATTTTAAGACTGCGATTCCGGTAGGGGGAAGGAGTGATGAAGGTTTCGCTTCTATAGCAGATCCGCTAAGCGGATCGCTCCTTTTCTATTCAAACGGGATAAATTGCTGGAACAAAAACCATGTGGTCATGCCTAATGGATCGCAATTGAAAGGCAATTCCGGATTTTCAACGACTCAAGGTGTATGCATCGTTCCTTTTGTAAATGAGCCCGGAAAATATTATTTATTCTCTTTAGGTGCGATTAAACACCTGGAGGACCGTGAACCAACGCAACTCTACTATTCTGTGGTGGATATGAATCTGAATAATGGATTAGGGGATATAGATCCTGCGAGGAAAAATATTCTGCTGGACTCCGCTCTCTTGAGCGAAAGCATGATAGCTATTCCCGGAAACAATTGTGATGTTTGGCTGGTTACTCATGCAAGGGACTCCGCGATTTTCAAATCCTATCATATTACCAGCGAGGGCATCAATACGAAACCTTTGTTATCTTATACCGGTTCTGCTATACAGGGAACCACAAAATCGTCATTCATGGGGACTACCTATGTGCTATTACAACAAGCTTATCTTATAGGCTCTATGAAGGTAGCACCCGATAGATCAAAATTAGCTATAACCTGTACTAACTTAGCCTATTCCGGAAATTATGCCATTCCGAATTATCCTACTGATGTATCTGTAGGTACTTTATTATGCGACTTTAATGCAACTACAGGACTTGTTTCGAACAGTATGCTGATTGATACTTTTGGTGGTTATGATCTTGCCTTCTCGCCCGATAATAGTAAGCTCTATATACGTTCCGGTTATCATAGGTATCAACCTTTTGGTATATTCCAGTTTGATCTTAGCATAATGGATTCGGCTGCAATTGTGAATTCAAAAACAAAAATAGCCACACTAAACTCTGTTTTCGGCTATTCCAATTTAAGGTTGTACAACGACACTATTTACGTAAAAGACGGAGACCTGTCTTTTGACCGGATCAACTCACCGAATCTGGCCGGTACAGCTTGTAATTACCAGGTTAACGCACTAACCTTTCCTAATGGTGCTTATTTATCTACGTCGCTGCCCAGCGAAGTAGTGCTGGCTTTCGAACCCGATACTGTTTACACGAAAATAGACACTACAATTTGTTCCGGTTGGGCAGAAAGCGTTTTGTTAGACCTGAGTCCGTCTTTCCCGGATTATACTTTTGAATGGAACGATAAATCGACAGAGGGCTCTCTAGAAATAACAGAAGCGGGGAGGTATTGGGTAAGGTACGACAACGGTTGTCACTATAGAGTAGATACTTTTGTTATACAAGGTGCAGACCTGAACCCCGTTATTACAGTAGATGAATTCAAGTTAGGTACCACAAAACCGTATAGTACTTACCAATGGCTATTCAACGACAACCTGATACCTGAAGCGACACAACAGACGTACGATGTACAGGCAAATGGTTTTTACAGGGTAATTGTTAATGATGGTATTTGCACCGATACTTCAGCAGCATACGAAGTGAAGAATGTCGACATTGCCGATATCCGGAAGGCAGCGCTAATAAAAGCCTATCCAAATCCTGCCTATGATCAGCTGCATATCCAATCGCCAATGCCCGTTCAGGTGAGCATCAGCAATATGGAAGGTAAGGTTTTATTACAACAGTCAAATACCACTGTAATCGACATTAGCGTTCTGCCTGCCGGCCTGTATTTATTAAGCTTTACTGATCGTAACAACAACTTTATACAGATGGTGAAACTAACGAAACTCCGGTAGCGTCGCTATCTGTTAAATAGTAAGTCTAAAGAATATTATTATTGCTATAGTCTGCTTAACTGACTATAGCAATAATAGTATTGGATTGGTCCGGTTTCATCTGAAATGTTTTTTTAGGCATGTTCATTTTTCAACCCGCTTACGTATGCACAATTTAACCAGGGTAGGTATAGCTTTTTTGTTTACGCTATTTATTCAACCAGCTATAGGCCAGAGTAACAATGTATGGACATTTGGCTACAAAGCAGCCTTAGACTTCAATGAAGGATCCCCAAAGTCGATCGCCAGTGAGATACTTTCCTCCGAAGGCTGTGCTTCTATCTGCGATGACGATGGCCGTTTGCTCTTTTATACCAACGGCGACTGGGTTTGGAATGCACAACATACGGTCATGCCCAATGGCCGGAATTTGGGTGATGGTGGCGTAGCTATGGCCGGTAGCTCTTCACAGGGGGCACTCATTATACCTAAACCGGGTAATCCGCAGCAATACTATGTGTTCACCCTGGGCAATTTTGAAAATCCTTATTATTATGGAAGGTTGTACTATAGTATAGTAGATATGAGCCGGAACAATGGGCTGGGTGATGTAACTACCAAAGGGGTTTTTATAGACGCCAATCTAACAGAGCAAATGACAGCTGTGGCCGGTGTCAAATGCAATATCTGGCTGTTGGCTGCAGACCGCAATAATGGCTCTGTAAAAGCATGGAATATTGATGATGATGGAATAGATAGCATTCCCGTTATTTCGCCCGGACTCCCTACATATGGCGTTATGGGATGTATGGCTGCATCGCCTGATGGGACCAAATTAGTAGTAGGATTGTCCAATTTCGCCTTATTCGACTTCGATATAGTCACAGGGATAGCATCTAACCCCTTTTCCCTAATAGAATCGCGCGGTTTTGCTGGTGTCTGTTTCTCACCCAATAGCTCAAAATTATATGTAGGCGGTTTGCAATTCGACCTTAGCGCAGGTAATCCGAATCAAATTCGTAATTCTCAAACACTCGTAGGCAATATTCAGAATTCTAAAATAGGACCAGATGGCAAAATATATTGTAATACTGGATCTAATACTATGATGGGTGTTATTGAATATCCTGATTTGCCGGGGATGGCTTGTCAATTTGTAAAGGACAGAATTGTATTAAACAGTGGGTACATCCGTCTCGGATTACCCAATATTGTTGTTAAAAGACCCGCAGGAGATACACTACGTAGTGTGCAAGAAATAGAAGCGGGCTGTTTTACTAAGCAACTGACCCTGCTGCCAGAGGGATCAGGCAAGAGTTATGTATGGGACAATGGTAGTACTGATCCTCAAAGAACAGTGGATAAAGCGGGTACTTACTGGCGGCAATACAAAATTGCCTGTGATGTATTCATAGATACTTTCGAGGTATCTTTCCCCAATGGTGTATTACCCGACATTAATATTCTTAATAGCTGTAAAGGTCAATCCAACGGGAAAGTATGGGCCAGCACTTATGCCGGCGATGATGTACAATACCATTACCTATGGCAAAACAGTAGTAGAGACACGCTTTCGCTAACAGATACACTATACAATATACCTTCAGGGTATTACACCCTCCATGTTGCGACTGAGCAATGCGATACAACCCTTACCTTTTTCGTGCCTGAGGAAACTTATGATGTGTCTTTTCATGCGGATACACTGACTTGCCAGGGGACAGAACTGAATTTCCGCAATACTTCAGATCCTCATTTTACCCAATTTCAATGGGATTTTGGTGATGGTAATCATTCCCTAATAACAGAACCCCGGCATATCTATACAGACGCAGGAAAATACCAGGTTGTCGTAACCGGTATAGGTAATGTATGCAGCGATACCGCCCTTTTAGTTATTGTTGTTGACTCCATACATTCCACGGAATTTAGTATCCGGCAGCGTTACATTTGCATCGGTGAACGTATTTTTATCAACCCGGAAAAAGATAACAGCGCTATTCAATTATGCTGGCAGTTCGGTGATGGAGAAAAATGGTGTTCAGAATGGGAGCAGGATGTACAGCATGCCTACGCAGCTGCCGGTATGATGAAAGTTACCCTTAGAACGGAATTCCGTGCCTGTCCCGATAGCTATTTTGAGGACAGTATTTATGTAGTCGATCTGCCGGATGTTGCTCTTGGTAGTGATCAGGGGCTTTGCCCTAATAGTTCGGCAATTGTGTTGGAAAATTTAATGTCCGAAACAGATTCTAATTGCCGGTATATATGGAGTACTGGAGATACTACTGCCTATTTGAGGGTAACACAAGCCGGCACCTACAGTCTGACGGTAAGTCGAATGCCTTTAGGTTGCAGTAATACTGCATTCGTCACCATTACTAAAGATTGTTATATGGATATCCCTAATGCCTTCAGTCCTGATCATGATGGCGTTAATGACTATTTTTTCCCCCGGCAATTATTATCCAAAAATATTATACAGTTTAAAATGCAGATTTGGAATCGCTGGGGACAGGAAATGTTTTCGACTACCAACCTCCATGGAAGAGGTTGGGATGGAAAATGGAAGGGAGTGATGCAACCTCAGGGTGTATACATGTACTCAGTAGAGTGGCGTGGCCAGGGGGGAAATGCAATACAACAACATGGAAATATAACCTTGATCAGATAAAATTTCGGTTGAAATTCCTATAATATAAATGAAAAACAGATCTTTAGTATTTAGGGTCTGCTGTTAAACTCAATTGGGTGCATCTCCCAGTGTAGTTAAAGTATCCGCTATACGAGGTTAGATGATGAGAAAAGATGCCAATGCTTCTTTAACTAAGCCTGTATTCTTACCTGTTCATAACCGCGGATGAAATCCGCGGCAAAGAGATCGCTGCACACAAGCCCTGCGGGCTTGAACAGCTCACAAAAGGAAAAAGTGTATCATCCTTGTGGATGCATTCCCTGGAGATGTGTAGGGC
>JBEBWN010000224.1:0-6666 GCA_040392235.1 Taibaiella helva
TGCTAATTTTGGTTTTGCCTTTTTCACTTTTAACCTAACACTAGTTTGGGACACAGGCGGGGGCGCGTGCGCCAGCAGGAGCTTCAATGTGCTACGCTTTCCCTTGTCATTGCAAAGAACTTAATGTTACGTTATTTGTGCCTCAATAAGACAATGCCTATAGTAACTCGTTAACTTCGGATTTGTTGATGCCTAAATGTGATAAAAAGTATAAACCTTGTCCCTAATAGTAGAGACCGGGTTATTCTTTCCACAAAAAAGGAAATAAGACGATGCCGAGTGATACGATCAGCACATCCATGCCGAGCATCATACCCGCCATACCCCACCAGCCCTCCTGCTGCACCGAGCTGACGGCGCCCAAGGCTAAATTACTGAGTATCATCAACAAGGGTATAGCAATAGGAAATCCGAGTATAGCCATTAGCGCTGCATTTTGCCTTGCCTGTGCGGCAATAGCCGATAAAAAGGTGAAGAGAAGCGACAAACTGGAGGCTCCAAGACAGCAAACGCCAATGAACTTTGCATAATTGCTAACCGGATTGCCCAATAAAAGCCGGAACAGCAAAACCGAAATGGTGGTCATAACCGTCATCATAACCAGGCTATAAATCATTTTGGCCAGCATAAATTGTACCGGGCCCACAATCGTAAAATAATACCGGCTACGCGCTTCCCCTTCCTGCAAAAAGCTCTTTGCTACCGTATTAACCGTTACAAATAACTGCGCTACCCAGAATAAGGCATTCCATATACGGCTTTCCGGCTGGCCGGCCATCATATACAGTACAAATACCGTGCAACCGACATACAGCATAACCCCGAACAGGGTATGCTTTTGCCGCCACTCCAAAAGAAGATCCTTCCTGATCAGTGTCACTAATTTTTTGCCGCTTGTCATGCCGGTAAGCTTTACATCCAGGTTATTTTTTCCTCCAAAGGTACATTCCTAAGGGCCTCCTTTTTTTGTTGATCTGCATACCCCATATAAATAAGTCCTACAACCAGGTCTTCATCCGCTAAAGACAAATAAGACTTCATAGCAGGTTTCAGGGCCATACCCCCGGTGTTCCATATGGCTGCCAGGCCCATTGCCTCAGCTCCGAGCAATACATTTTGTACAGATGCCGATACGGCGGCGTACTCTTCCATCATCGGGATTTTCGTGTCGGCCGTGCGCTTCATAACCACTATTACTAAATGAGACGCCATGTCGCCCATATGTGCCAGGTTATCAAAAGTTTGTTGTTTACGACCTACTTCTGGCGTATTGCCCAAATATATTGGAGAATGAGCCGGGCAAAATTTTGACAGCGCGGTTCCGGTATAAACAAAAAAACGCCAGGGTTCCGTGCGCCCATGCGTTGGGGCATAGTCTGCCAGTTTAAGAATGTCTTTTATTGTGGCGTCGGCAATTTTTTTGCCATTCATATTAGCGGCTTTTACCGTTCGCCGGTCGCGTACAATTGTGGCTATCATTGCAAAATTATGGTTCATATCTAGTTGGTTCACATTTAGAAAATGGTGCAAAGGTAGGAAAGATTCATTGCTTCTTATTTAATTGCTAATTTTGACACCTTAATATATGACAAACTCTATTTTATAATTTGGTTTGTTATATAGCTATCAGTTCATATGTTTTAGCTTTTGATTATGGAGTGTATTTTGTTGGCGGGCGGATTAGGCACCCGGTTGAGCGGGGTAGTTTCAGATGTTCCCAAATGCATGGCGCCTGTGGCAGGAGAGCCCTTTTTATTCTACATTTTGCGTTACCTGGAACGACAACAGGCCGATCATGTTATCTTTTCGCTTGGCTACAAATCGGAAGTTGTGGTGGAATGGTTACGACAAAAGGCTTTTACATTTAAAGTAAGCTGGGTTATCGAAAAAGAGCCTTTAGGCACCGGAGGGGGCATTAAACTGGCCCTTCAAAAGTCAAAGGAAGATCATGTGTTCCTTTTGAACGGCGATACCTTTTTTAATGTGAACCTAAAGCAGATGCGGACGGCTTTCCGCGATACGCATAAAGCAATGTTGGCCCTGAAGCCGATGGAAAACTACGATCGTTATGGTTCTGTATCCTTAAACGAAGATGGAACGGTAATAGCTTTCGAGGAAAAACAGTATAAACAGAAGGGCCTGATCAACGGAGGCATATATTTGCTCAACAAAGCAAAAGAAAACCTGGGCACTTTTCCCTCGCGATTTTCCTTTGAACAGGACTTTTTGACGCCACAACAGGAAAAAAATACACTTCAGGGTTTCCTTAGTGACGGCTACTTTATTGATATCGGCATTCCGGAAGATTACTATAGGGCACAGGACGAATTGAAGGATCTAAGCTAAAGTTTTGCAAGGGGGGCTTTGCCGCAACTCCCGGGTTGGGGCACACTATCATCCGGTTCTGCCGGTTTGAGGCTATTACCCTTTGTTTTGAATTGTAGACGAGAATTATTAAAAGAATAAGAAAAAAAATGGCTAAAGCTTTATTTTTAGACCGTGATGGCGTAATAAATATTGAGAAGGACGGCAGTTATATTTTTAATAGGGCAGAGTTTGTTTTCTACCCCGATGCCCTGCATGCACTAGTAGCGCTATCAAAGCGTTATGATTATGTGCTGATTGTTACCAACCAGCGTGGCATTGGGCGCGGGCTAATGACAGAAGGCGACCTGGAAGATATCCATAACTATCTGCAGGAAGAAGTGGCCCGGAGGGGCGGCCGGATAGATAAAGTTTATTTTGCACCTGCAGTAGAAAGTGATGATACATTCCGGAAGCCTAATACAGGCATGGCTTTGCAGGCGATCAGCGATTTTCCGGAGATCGATTTTAGCGAAAGCGTGATGGTCGGAAATAATTTTAGCGATATGTTGTTTGGAAAGCGGATGAACATGAAAACCGTTTTCTTGCACACAACACAGGATGCGGTAACATTGCCCCACGAATTGATAGACGAACAGTTCGAATCACTGGCAGCATGGGCCAGGGCAACAGATCGACGACAATGATTGCTGTCGCTGGTCTTCTACTGCTATCCGTCACCCATTGGTGGCCGGATGACAGCAGCTTTTGGTTTTGTCTTTTAACGTGACGCTACATTCAGCGGAGACAGCAGGTAATGCTGCGATACCGTGGCGGCATCGCGCCAAACCTTATTTTCCGGCGATGCGGGATCCAGGATATTCATCCCGAAAAGGGGATAAAATTCAGAAAAGACATTTCTTGCCGCCCCTGCCACCTGCAGCGCTTTGTACGATAATTGCTGCAATAGCATTCGGGGAACCTCTTTATCATGACCGCAGCGCTGCCAGCAAATATCTAATTGCTGGTAAAACTGTATTCGCGCTTCTGTGAATGCCGTAACCGTAGCTGTCGCTATCTTGATTGCAGCAGGATCGTCCTTAAGGAGCAGGCTGCTTTGCCGGTGTACCTTCTTTTGGGCTATACCTTCATAAAGGTCAATAAAGCGAAAGGCCAGTCCCATCATCATACTAGCCATATTCACAATAGCGAGCTGCTCAAAAGGAAAATGGAACAAGGCGCCATCAGCAAATGGAGAAGGTCGCAAAAGAGAAAACGTATGCTCTTCCGGTACAAACACATCTTCAGTGCTGAAATCATTGCTGGATGTAGCTTTTAGTCCAATAGCATTCCAGTTGTGCTTATTGCTTACTTGTTCCGCAGGCAGCAGGAAAGAGCGGAAAAGGGGTTGGCCCTTATCCAATATCTGCTGTCCTTGTTCATCAAGAAGAAATGCGTTGGCCGTAAAGTGCGTGGCGTGATTGGCGCCGCTGGCATATTTCCAGTATCCCGATAGGCGATAACCGCCGGCTACCACAAAAGCCTGGCCTGTGCAGGCGCCGCTTCCGGCACACCAGGTTTTGCGGTCGGAAAAAATTGCCTGCGCCGTTTTAAGGTCCAGATAGCCGGCAAACATATTGGCACCTGCGCCCAGGTTTACACACCAGGCTACATTTCCTTCTGCCCAGGCCAATGCTTCAAAGAGCTTTACGGCTTCGGGCAATGCATATTCACTACCTCCGCAAATTTGAGGTTCCAGTAACTTGAGCCAGTTTTCCTCATAAATAATATCCAGGACGCGATCAGGAAGCTGGCCGGCCGCTTCGATCGCGAAAGCTTCCTGCCGGATGGCATGTACAATTTCTTCCCTGATAACTTTGGCTGGATGCATCATCTGAGTACAAAATATAACGAATCCGGGTATAGCCCCGGGCTTCTCATGGTTAAAAGCGGATATTAATACCCAGCATAAAATTAAACCCGGCTTGTGGGAAATAGTAATTTTCAGTGGTCAGCGTGCCGTTATACTGATAACTGAAAGTGTATCCGTTTGCTTCATAATGCTTATTCAGCAAATTATTCAGGGCCAGCGAGAATCCTATTTCCTGTACAAATCCCGGTTGTAACAGATAACGCAAGCGCAGGTCGAAAAGAGAATAAGCATTAATGCTCCGGTTTACGTCCGAAGTATTGTCCAGATACTGCCGTCCCACAAATTTACCCATCAGGTCGACAAAGAAATGTTGCTGGGTGCTTGAATGGGCAAACGGTTCGAAACTGGCTACCCCGCCGGCAATTACAGAAGGGGAAAGAGCAATATCCGTTTCCGCATGTTGGATTTCTAATTGCTCCGGGGCATCGTAATTGTCAATATATTCGGTAAAGTCAATAATTTTGTTTTGTGACAACGTAGCGTTGGCATTTATCTTTAGCCAGTTTGCCGGTTTTACAGAAGCCGTTAATTCTACTCCTGCACGGTAGCTGTCGGGGGTATTAGTCCTTGTGGCAGCGCCTACATCATTTACTTTCCCGGTAAGAATCAGCTGATTTTTATAGCGCATATAATATAAGTTAGCCCCAATTTCCCAGGAGGGGTTCCTGTATTGATAGCCTGCTTCAAAGTCATAAAGGCGCTCATTCAGCGGAAGCTGTTCGGGCGAGGCTTCAAAATCGTCGCGGTTCGGTTCCTTATTGGCTACAGCAAAAGATACATAGCTTTTACTTTCTGCGTTATTATTATGCGTGATAAAGTAGCTCAAACCCAGTTTAGGGTTGATAAAGTTATAACGTATCCGGGGATTCAGATCCGGGTTCTTTCTGAACCCGTCTATATCATAAGATACCATGCGGTATTGCAGGTCGCCGAAAGCGTATAAACCTTTGGTAACTTGCTGCTGCCATTTGGCATAAATATTAAAATCGCCTTTAAAGGCCTTCAGGTTATACCATTTGTAATTGTCCGGCACACCATAGTCGGCCCAGGTTACATACCCATAATGCCGCCCGTCATAACGTGTGTACGATCCTCCCAGAATAAATTGGCTGCGTCCTTTCGTGTAAGCGAGGGAATACACCGTGCCATAATAATAATTGTCCAGCCAGAGCCTGCGGGTCAGATTTGTACTGGCAAACGTGTCGCCTGCAGGCGTTGTGAAGGCTGGAAGGTAATAGTCTGCCAGCTGCTCTTCCAGTTTATATTCATTGTAAAACCCTTTTCCTCTCGTCAGGAAAAGGCCGGCATGGGCGCTCCAGTACTTATTCAATTTATGATCGAGGAATAGTTGATAGTAATCCTGCTGATAATTATCCGTTTGATCGTTATAATAGCTGCCGTCTGCTTTTAAGCCTAAACTGTTGAAGCGCCGGTTGGTCTTAAGCGAATCCTGGTGTACCCCATTCCATGCTTGTCCCGTTTTCTCAGTACCTGTAAACAGGTTGAACCGTACTGCTGTCCGTTCGTCTTTCGACGTCCAGCCCGAAATAAACTGTAAGGCTTTCAGATCGGCAGATGACCGCTGTACATAACCATCCGATGAAATTTTCGAAGCCCTTACGTCAAATTGGAATCCACCTTTTAACATCCCTGTTCCGGCGCGCACTGTATGCTTCCAGGTGTTAAACGATCCGAAACTATTATTAATCTCTGCAAATGCCTTCGTGTCCTGCTGCATATTGCTCAGGTTTATAGAAGCGCCAAAAGCGCCGGCGCCATTTGTAGACGAACCCACACCCCTTTGTAATTGTATTGAGTTTGTAGAAGATAGCAGATCCGGGAAGTCTACGAAAATAGCCGCCTGCGACTCCGCATCATTTACGGGTATGCCATTGACAGTAAAATTGATCCGGGATGCGTCTGTGCCACGGATGCGGATGCCGGTATAACCAATGCCGGCACCGGCATCTGAAGTAATAACGACAGAGGGCGTGTGATTCAGTATATACGGAATATCCTGCCCCAGGTTCTGCGCTTTAATTTCTTTTTCTGATACATTGGCCACAGCATAGGGGCTTTTGTCATTTACCCGGACTGCCCTTACTTCTACCGGGATTAACTCCAGGCTACGATAGGATGTATCTGTTTCATTCCCTTCCTGCGCCGAAAGCGAGAAATTCCCCGCGGAAGTGCATAACAATGCTGCGGCAACAAACCTTATTTTTGTCATAATACAATGGTCTTAACCTAAACTGTTTCAGGGGAGGAGAACTTTCTATCCGGTCATATATATATCGGTCCGCTGATATGTTTTTGTTAGAACATATTCTACCGTTATACATATTCCTTAAGGTAAGCGGAAAAATCCATCTTTCTTACCTTTCCTAACCGGCATTATCCGGTCCAGGTTCTACGGGTTTGATCTCAGC
>JBEBWN010000225.1:0-6666 GCA_040392235.1 Taibaiella helva
ACAAGTGCCCTACACATCTTCAGGGAATGCATCCAATTGAGTTTAACAGCAGACCATAAGTAGAGCAAAATCTGATCAATTAGGGCTTGCTAAATAACTCAACCAGGGAGGGGAGAAAAAGTGAAATTTTCCCCCTCATTTTTTAGTCCTATTTGTTCAAAAAATATTTGGATGAGACACCGCATGTAAAAGCTTTATTTTTCGGATAGGTTACATTTGTGGCGGAACGGTAGTGTCCATTATCAATTTACCGTTAGGGCCAGAGGTAGTGTTATTTTTATCCGATGATGCAGTGGACTGCACTATTGGTGATGACATGGTGCTATTACCAGGACCGGGGACACCCGGTTCCTGCTCGATGGCCCTCGTCTTTTTCTGTAACGCAATGTCTGGCAATGACATCACTAATCTTATTGGTAAGTTCCAAAGTCGTACGCTTGCGTAGGGCAACAAACAATGGAGCGGTAAAGGGGGCTTCATCTGTATAGTTACCGTAACCAGGAAAGTAAGTGCTGCCAAATTACAAAATCACTATGTATTTCCAGGCTCCATCAATACGCAAATATGCTGGCCAGATTTACTTGAGTTTCAAAATCGCAAGTATTTTTCTATGGCAAAGACTAACGAACGACCAGATAAGGTAGCCAAGAAAAAGACAGCCTTTTGAATTGAACCAGTTCTTTTGTGCAATAAAGGATATTCAAATATTTTTTTATGTAAATAAAAAGCATTACAATTAGAAACCCAAAACAGCATGAATTGCAACAACCCAAGGGAATAAGCTCTAGGAATTTGCTCCTTTTCCCTTCTTCGAATACGTCGCCAATCGTGCAAAGGCGGCCCTTACATCTGAACAGGTTTATATTAAAGGGTATTTATTCATAGTAACGGAGTGTATTACGCAACGTGTCCTCCATGCGTTTTTTCAGGCTTAAGGGTTCTATTACCTCCAATTCATCGCCATGAGACAACAATTCCATAACCAGGTCATGCGTAATATATAATGCCAACCGGACAAGGGTTTCCGTTTCGTCTTCTTTAACAATCTGCTGCGATTCATGTAGCGGCAGACTTTTAATGTATTTTCCCCTCCTCCCTTTAAAGGATAGCAATAACAGTTCGGGAGCCCCTTCTTCTTCTGATGGCCTGATAATGCCAAAACAATGCCTGAAATAGGCGTTAACATCAAAGCTACCCTCCAGCTTAAACTTTCGCCGGGTAACTTCCAGTTCACTGATGCGATCCAGCGCAAATGTTTTTATCAGGTTATCTTTCCTGTCTCGGGCCAGGAGATACCAACGGCTTTCAAATTCCTTTAATGCCAATGATTCCACATGACGCCCGGAAATATCCTGCCCGTAATATTTTTCATACCGGAACTGCACTTCTACCCTGTTTCTTATGGCGAACAACAATTCATGGAAATACTGCATGCCTTGCGGCCTTCGCTTTTCCAGGTGCACGTGATCGGCAATGCTCTCTGCCATATTTAAGGGAGGTAAGCATTATAAGCATCAGCCACCCGGCTGCCAAAATCGTCTGGAAGCGTATCTTCATTCAGGAAATATTTCCGCGATCCCCCATCATACCCGATATCTTTTTTATAAAGCGACAAAATATCCTGCTTGTCCCGGACGAAAGTGCGGTTTGAGAAAAAAACATTGTAGCCATGAACCTCGCATTCCATTTCATAATAATCCTGGATTTCTTTCAGGCTTGCGGGGCTCTTCTGTAATTTGCGTAAAATACATTGGTGCCGGAAATAGGTATCTGTCAGCGACATAGTATAACTGTTGTGGTATGATCAAAAAAGTAAATGTGCAAAAAACTACACTGCCCCGTTAAAGCTATATATCAGGCCTAAAAAAGCGGCTAGCGCTTTCTTCCTCAGAATATGTTTACCCTTCCAAATTCTCTTATTTATGCCATGCGGGGTAGTGATACCTGTTTAGGTGAAAAATCAAACACAATAGGCCTGTTCTTTACCGCATACAATTCGTTTAATACGGAGGCGTTGATAAAAATGGTCTCCCCCTGCTGCTCCCAGCCGTATTGCTCGTGTATATGCCCACTGATAAAATAGGCGGGACGTACTTCTTCTACCCGCTTCCTCAACTCCTCACAGCCCGCATAAATACCACTACTCGTATAATCGAGGATGCCATGTACCGGCCCATGGGCAACAATAATATCCGTATCGCCCGGTATTTTTTGCCAATGCCGGGCGATTGCTGCGCCCCGGTGCCGGTTAAATGCCCAGTCATGGTACCAGGGGGTGACCGGAGAGCCCCATATTTTCACACCATTTATCTCGGTGGCGCTATCGTTCAGATAGGTAACATTAGCGGGAATAAGCTTGTCCAGGTCTTCAGGGGCTGTTTCCTCCAATAAGAAATCGTGGTTTCCGGCAATGAAAATTTTATGAGTGTAGTCCAGACCCGAAAACCACTCTAAGAAATCGTTCGTTTCCTGTTCCGTTCCGCGGGAGGTAATATCACCAGCGTGTATAATAACGTCGCCCGGAGGCAGGTCTTGTATCCGGCGGTGTTTCCTGTGGGTATCTGAAATAGTTACAAAGCGCATGGGCAATCATCGATTAGTCGGCTATAAAGATAAGGGAAAGCCGGCAACCCCTCCCAGGTGCCGGCTTATGGTGATTTATACAGGTTATTTAGCCAGGGGCCGGTTGCCTTGGGATCATCAAAGCAATTGCTGTTTATCTTGCAAACCGCCCAGAAGGGCATACTGATCATTAAAATATCCTGTGTTCCAGTAAAAGCGTACCCAATTCTGAAAAATCTCCGCTTTTTCCTTATCCAGATGTGGCGGCGCCTCCCATTTATTCTGTTCTTCAAAGAGTCGGGTTATTTTTTCATCCAGGAATAGTGTGTACAGGCAAACCTTGTGCAAACGCTCGTGATCTTTATTACGATCAAAAAGGAAGATACAGGTATGCCTTAATTGCCCAGTCGGTATATATTCGGCTTCCGTATAATACACTACGGTTCCCTTTCGCTCGTTTTCCAGGTAATATACTTTTAACATTAGGGGCTCCTGGTTCCTGATGCAGTGAAAAAGCATCGGCTTATTTATTTCGCGGTATCCCAACCGGTGAATAAAATCAACGCTCCGGGCTTTGAATGAGTTATTGCGTAGCATATGCATAAAGTTTCGAGGTTTCCGTAAAATTTCAAGATCAAAATTATATCCTCACTCCGCCATAAGTCGGCGTAGTTATTTTTTCTCCTTTTTAACCCGAAAAAGCGAAAATGGTATAATTATTGTTCTGTCCTTAAAAGCCGGTCTTCAAAAGCCCGCACTGACTTTTGGTTCCGTCATTATATATTTTTTCAAAAAACATACCTATATTCACATAAATAATTACCTATGAACTTCCCTTTTAACAATAGGCAGAAGTCTTCCGGTGCAACCGCAGGCACATATCCTTTTTATATAAAAGCCCCCCTGGTATTAATCGGTTTGTATCTTCTTTTTTACTTAATGGCCTTATTACAGGATGTACTGGTACCTTTTGCCTTTGCCGGCTTGATAGCCATATTGCTCAACCCGCTTTACAATCGCTTCCAGAAATGGAAAGTTCCTAAAATCCTGGCCATATTACTTACCCTGCTTATTGCCATATTAGTGCTTGCCGGCGTACTTTTCTTTCTCTCTTCGCAAATAGCCCAGTTTGGTGAAATGATACCGCAGTTGAAAGCAAAATCCATTGAATTACTGCACCAGTTACAGGAATGGCTCTCGGCTACATTCGGATTATCGTCTTCGAAACAGGTCAGTATGTTGAATGAAGCAATGAACAGCAGTAAAGCCTATGTGGGGCAAACACTGAATACCGTATTCGGCATGCTCAGCTTCTTTGTATTGATCCCCTTATATGTATTCCTGTTGCTGTATTACAAACCCCTGATTTTAAATTTCATTTACGAAGTATTTGACGAAAACAATTCGGAACAGATTGCAGAAATACTACGGGAAACCAAGGGCGCTATTCAGAGCTATATTGTCGGATTAATGGTGGAAACTACTATTATAGCTGTGCTGAATTCTATTGCACTATTATTACTGGGCGTACCCTATGCTATTCTGCTCGGCGTTATCGGCGCCATACTCAACCTTATTCCTTATATCGGCGGGCTGATAGCTATCCTGCTGCCGGTACTGATGTCGATAGTGAGCAACGACGGTTTTACCACACCGGTACTGATTATTGTAGCTTATACCGTGATCCAGTTCCTGGACAATAATATTATCGTTCCGCGGGTGGTTTCATCCAAAGTTTCGGTTAATGCACTGGTTTCTATTATTATTGTTTTGCTGGGTGGCATGCTATGGGGCGTAAGCGGTATGTTCCTGTCGATACCCTTTGTAGCGGTTATAAAAATAATTTTTGACCGGGTAGAAGAACTCAAACCCTGGGGCAAACTGCTCGGAACCAACATTCCCAGCCACATACCCTACCAGGTGGTGAATAAGGAGGAGCAGGACGATAACAAGCCGGAAGAGTGACCGGCATCTATTCTTCGACAGAAGACCCAACGTTTTTAATAGGTAAATGCATATACATACGATATCATTCTTTAACCATTTAAAACACACCCAATGCTCTTTTTACAAATCGACGAAACGATTAAGGCTGGTGCGGAAGCGCTAAACTCCAGTGAAGTATGGCTGGTAAAAATCAAAGCCATGGCTATTGAATACGCGCCCAAGGTTATTGGCGCTATCCTGATCTATATTATTGGCCAATGGGTTATCAGTTGGATCGCCGCCCTGTCGCGGAAAGTATTGAACAGTCGCAATTTCGATTCTTCCTTACAAAAGTTCCTGCTCTCGCTGATAAGGGTTACGCTCAGTATTCTTTTATTTCTGAGTATAGCAGGCGTTCTGGGTGTAAATATTACAGGCTTCGCGGCCATCCTGGCCGGTGCGGGCTTGGCTATAGGTGCGGCACTCAATGGTTCGCTGGGCAACCTGGCCGGTGGTGTAATGGTAATGATTTTCAAACCTTTTAAAGTGCAGGATATGATCGAGGCACAGGGTGTGATTGGTATCGTCCAGGAAATCGGCATTTTCAATACCGTTGTGCTTTCGCCGGAAAACAAAACAGTTATATTACCTAACGGCGCACTGTCTACCGGGGTCATCACCAATTATACAACACATGGCAACCTGCGGGTAGACATAACAATGGCCATCGCACTGGATACGGACATAGACCAGGCCAGGCAAGTGGCGATCGAGGCCATGCAACAGCATCCGAAGGTATTAAAAACGCCGGCTCCCGAAGTAAGCGTGCTGGAGGTAGCCAACGGTATGACATCGCTTGCCATAAGACCCTATACACTTCAAGCCGATTACTGGGATGTTTATTTCGGTGTTC
The DNA here is from genome assembly GCA_040392235.1 of Taibaiella helva. Lineage (GTDB taxonomy): Bacteria > Bacteroidota > Bacteroidia > Chitinophagales > Chitinophagaceae > Taibaiella > Taibaiella helvus_A. The sequence goes on from JBEBWN010000225.1 coordinate 5,402, forward strand.
AGGAATTGGTAAAAAAGGCTTTTGATACCCACGGCATAGCCGGCCCGATACCCACCCGCGTGCTCATCAATAAATCATAAGGACAGCCGCATACCGTAACAGCTACCATAGCAATAAAAAACGGAAAGGAAGTAAGCGCCATATTGCAGTAGACCAGAGACGATACTCGCTGATAGGGGCCGCTTCAGGGGATGTAATTGCGCTCTTCTTTTCTCAATTTGTCTATGCTTAGTGGTTGCTCTGACTAGCTTTTCCCCGGTTTTTCCAGCAACTGCTGTTCGTTACCCCTTGCCCATTCGAGATTGTACCTATGCTGTCTGATGTTGTCCCGGAAACATTGTCCTATCTGGCGTCGCTGATAGACAGCATTATCTTCTTCTTTAACATTTTCGTCCATTACCCCGAAGTCGGATGGGATGAGCATGGGAAAGCATTCGTTTGCCAGCACAATGTTGTCCTTCCTGACCAGCATTGTGTAGTCATAATTTGCGGTCTCACGGTACTTCGGCATCATTCCACGGTACCACGACGCGATGTCACGCCCCCGTGAAATGGCTTGCAGGGACAACCTCATGTCGCCATTTACCGCCATACACGGGATAGCCCAACCATATCCTGGTTGTCATATCCCTCTAATGCGTCCGTACACCCAAAACGGAGGCAAAGCATAACGGAGCGTCTCGCATTGATAATACATGAAAACGATCAGGCATGACCGTAAGAATAAAAAAGCCGGCATGTTGCTCACTCAAGTCGTCCTATCGAGGCGTTTATTTTTTGCAAAAAACGATAGCATAGTGACGTGGTATTCAAGCGCTCTTAAAAACAGCGTCGCAGGGACAGATAGAGAATCATCAGTGGTCAGGGATCCATTCTGTCTTAGTTTGCGTACCTACGTTACAGCAAAGTATGAAGCTGTCTCTGCCCGGATTGTCTGTCTAGGACTTTAGCCTTGGGATAGACCGCCCAATGAACGCGTCCATGCCGACCTTGTGGAGGCATCCCCTGAGCATGGGTAGAATGCTTACAGCTACCGCGTTGCAGCAGGGCCGAGTCCGGAAAGCTCCGGTGGGATAACGCCAATGCGCTTTCCCTTTCGCTACACTACAGCGAAAGTCTCGATATGACGGGAAAAGGAGAAAAGAATAGTAATAAAACAAGGCTGTCCAATAAACTACGTAGGGCTTGCTGATTAACTTATATCCAATTTAATTTCAACATAATAACTGTAGAAACGCTCCAATTTAATGCAGGGCAAAAACATC
>JBEBWN010000226.1:0-6660 GCA_040392235.1 Taibaiella helva
ATGGCATGATGTTTGGGACCATGACTGCATCACCGGATCAAAAGCGCATTGCTGCCACCCAGTGCTTCGTTGGCGGCTCTGCTATCGACGGCAGTACTTTTCTATATGATTTTAACCCTAAGACGGGACTCGTATCTAATCCTTTTTCTTTATTCCCGGAGTCTATAACCGGTGCCTATGGGGTATGTTTTTCCGGAGACGGCAGCAAGCTTTATGTAAGCTGTAACAAATCGACCAATCTACTGCAGCTGTACCAGTTTGACCTGGCGGCTACCGGTGACGATGCCATCCGGAACAGCCAGACGCCCATTGCGCTTTCTTATTGGACACATTTAAAACTAGCGCCCGACGGAAAGATCTATTTAGGAGCACCTCCTAATAGTGTAGGTAAAATGAGCTGCATATCTTACCCCGACCGGAAAGGGCTTGCCTGCGGATACATGGAAAATGCCCTGCAGCTGGCAGCGGGTAGCACGATGGATATAGGTTTACCCGCCGAAATAGCTTTTGTACGGTACGATACCGCCCTTTCGCAAAAATATGAGATAGAAGTTCCCTGCTGGCAGGAAACACAGATGCTGCAGGCGCCGGGTGGTGGTTGGGATTATACCTGGGAAGATGGCAGTAGCAGTAATATTAGAACGGTTCAACAGGCCGGTCAATATATCCTGAGCTATTACACAGGCCCCTGCCTGTACCATAAGGATACATTCCTGGTTCGGTTTTCCGGGGGAAGACTTCCTGGGGTACATATTGATGCGGCCTGCAAAAATAGTAATGACGGAGCAATACAACTGAGTAACGCTCCGGGAGACACATTGCACTACCGTTATACCTGGAAAAATGCCTCGGGCGATACGATAGCCTCCGGTAGCGGGATCAGCGATGTTATGGCAGGAATATATAGTGTTCACATATATTCTGCCCGTTGCGACACACTACTCTTGCTTACCATACCGGAACCGGGCTATACGGTATCTTTCTTCGCCGACAGCCTGGGCTGCACCGGTATTGCTCCCGGGTTATCCAATACGTCCGATCCTTATTTCAGCCACTTTGTATGGCATTGGGGTGATGGCAATACTTCCGAAGGCAAAGAACCCGATTTTCGATACGAAAAAGCGGGGCATTACCAGATCATGCTTTCCGGGGTCGGCGAAAAGTGCAGGGATACAGCCTACCAGGCTATCGATATAGATCAGGCCATGCATGACTTTTATTTGCGCACCGGGAAAGATACGCTTTGCCTGGGAACGTCCATATTCTTATATCCGGCAACAGATAGCACAACGACAGAACTACATTGGGATTTAGGGCCCGGCAACAAATTGTCCAGTCCACCGGTTAAAGCACTGGAGCACGCATTTGACACAGAAGGGCTTCATTTTATCAGGCTGACCGCACATTTCCGAGCCTGTCCCGACCTGGAAAGTAACCGGACAGTAATGGTTCATCCGCTGCCGGCAATTGACCTGGGCGATAACCAATCGCTCTGTAGCGGAGGATCAATTTTGTATTTACAAAACCTGAAACCAGCAGCAACAACCTATCGCCACCAATGGAATACCGGTGATACGACAAGCGTTTTGGTCATAAAACAAGCCGGCCTTTATAGCCTTAAAGAGACGGACAATTATGGATGTGCCAATGAAAATACCATAGAAATCAACAAAAACTGTTTCCTGGACCTTCCGAATATTTTTACACCTAATGGAGATGGTGTAAATGACTATTTTTTTCCAAGGCAGCTTTTATCCAAGGGTATACATTCTTTCAAAATGCAAATTGTTAACCGGAACGGGCTGCTTGTTTTTGAAACCCAACAGGCTGAGGGCCATGGCTGGGACGGACGGTATGGCGGGCAGGAACAACCGGCAGGCGTGTACGTATACCAGGTAAAACTCAGTCTTACTAACGGCAAGGATGAATCCTATCAAGGTAACCTGACTTTATGCAGATAGCCGGAGGATACCTCTACCACCGCAACTCCGGATCATGATCAACAAGAGCCGGTTGATCAGCTATTGCTACTTAGCCAATGGTCATTGTGTTCCCATATAGTATACAACCTACTGCATCGTAATGACATGTATTCAGTAAGGGAAGCGCTTTTTTCTGCCGGCTATGAATAGCAGGGCGCTCTCGCTGCATATTTTCTATCAGCCACTAAAATATAAAAACCTACCTTTGCAAAGTTTTAAGGTTCTATAAGTATAAACATATAGATGAAAAGGGAAGCCGGTGTAAGTCCGGCGCTATCCCCGTAGCTGTAATCCTGTTATGCGTTAGCATATCATTGTTTCGCTTCTAAAATGCCACTGTTCCGGATACGGGATGGGAAGGCTGGCGAAACAGGGAAAGCCAGAAGACCTGCCTTAATCTACTACTGTCTGTATACCTTCGGCGGAAAGGTATCGGTGGGGTTGCTTTGGGCTCCGGGTATACCGGTATTTCTTCGCCTCATCTTTATTTCCCCTAAGTGTACGGCTTGTAGTTTTTGACGATTGTTTATTTACTAATGACCAATTTATAAAAAATGACAAACAAGTCACTTCTGTTTCTCGTAGTTGTCCTGCTCTGGAATCTACCACTATTACACGCACAGTATAATCGTAATGAAAACAAGGTCTGGATATTCGGCGCCAGATCGGGTATTGATTTTAGCGGCGCTAAGCCATTAACCTTTACTTCCGGTATTGGCACCACCAACGGCGGCTCTTCGGCCAGCCAGGAAGGCGGCGCTACACTTGCAGACGCCAATGGCAAATTTCTGTTCCATACCGAAGGCACAAAAGTATGGGATGCCACGAATAACCTGATGCCTAACGGCGCCAATATTCTTGGTTTTAACGGAACAATATCAACACCCACATACAGCACCACACAATCTGCCGTTATTTGCCCGGTGCCCGACAGCGCCGGTCAATATTTTATTTTTTCGCTTACAGACGCCAATAACCAGGCGGCCAATGTAGGCAAGTTATTTTGTAATAAAGTGAAGATGGACCTGAATGGCGGACGCGGCGATATTGATACCTCCTTTCCCCTGCGTCACGTAACAATCGATCAATCCCTTACGGAAAAGATGACCCTTGTTGCCGGCACCTGTATCACCTGGTTGCTGGTATATAGTAAGGATACCACCCGGTTCAAAGCCTACCAGGTCACCAACGAAGGCCTTGATCCCAACCCCGTAATATCGTATGTGGGCAATTTTCCTAAAACGGGTTATGCCGCTGGCACCTTAAAAGCCTCCCCCAATGGCAAGCTCCTGGCAAATGTGCAGTTCCGTTCAAACGCAGGATTAGATGCCGGATTGGAGTTATACGATTTTGATTATGAAACCGGTATTGTTTCCAACGCACGCAAGTTGGATAGTATGGTGGCGTATTATGCCGCCGATTTTTCTCAGGATAACAGTAAGTTGTATGCAACGGAAGTTAAAGCCGCAGGCGCCCAGGTAAACCAATTCGATTTATCTAACCCTAACGGGGATTCTATTCGCAAATCAAAATACCCTATGGGGCCTTGTGGATTGACCACGGATATACGCCTGGCTCCGGACGGAAAATTATATTTTGCCCGCAACCGGGTACCGAACATGTACTCGCACGGAAACCGCGCTTTAGCCAGCATCGAAAATCCCAATGCCAGGGGAGCTCTGGCAGCTTACAAGGACACAGCTATATTACTCGACACCCTTACGGGCATCATGATTGGCCTGCCCAATATAGCTATTGTCCAGTCCAGGGATACCGGCGTTACCACAGCAGTGGTATTGGATAGTAATTTATGCTCCATTGCAGAACCAATAATTCTTTCAGTTCCCCCGGCCAGTAGCCATATCATGTGGCACGACGGTTCCCAATCTGATTCCATTGCGGTTGAGGAACTGGGTACTTATTATGTGTATTACCGCAATCAAAAAAACTGCGCCTTTTCTGATACTTTCAAAATCTCCGTTATGGACCTTCCAGAATGGTATATTACCATTGAGGAAATGATACTGCGTAGCAGCCATTCTTTTGATGCTTATCAGTGGTATAAAAACGGTGAAATGATAACGGGCGCCACATCCGCTCAACTGCATGTGGACGAAAATGCAACTTATATGCTACGGGTAACTTCCGGCTTTTGTGAAGACACTTCATCATACGTGGTAACTAATTTTAACAGCATTGAAACGATTAACGTCTCCAGCAGTCCCGTACGTATATATCCCAATCCGGCTAAAGACCATCTGAGAATAGAAGCGCCCTTCGCCTTGTCCGTAAGCCTGCTCGATTTAGCGGGAAAAGAGCTTTTACACCTGGAACAGGCGCAACAAAATATAGACTTGAAAGGTATAAAAGAAGGTCTTTACGTATTAAGGGTGCAAAACAAAGAGCACAATTTCTTCTATGGAGGCACCCTCCTGAAAAAAGATTAGGTTATTTTCCCTATGCAGTCCCGGATGCGCAAGGCAGACGGAACTGCATAGGGCTAACCTGATTTATATTCGCGGCGGCCGCGGGACACGAATCCCATAATGTTTCAGATTACCAGCTCCTTATCGTAGCCTGGCCAGTGGCGCACAAAAAAGCCTTACGTTGATGGCGTAAGGCTTAATAAAACAAACACTTTACAGGTTTTTCAAAAGGTAGTCTGTCATACGCCGGAATAATTGCAGACGGGTAACCCCTCCATATATGCCATGATTTTTATTGGGATAGTACTCGGACTCGAATTGTTTATTAGCTTTAATCAATTCATCTGTTAGTACGGCTGCATTCTGGAAATGCACGTTGTCATCGGCTGTACCATGGATCATTAAAAAATTGCCCTTCAAATGCGCCGCCATTCTTGCCGGTGCATTATCATCATAGCCTTTTGGATTTTGTTGCGGTGTGCGCATATACCGTTCTGTATAAATATTATCGTAAAAACGCCAGTTGGTAACCGGGGCTACTGCTACCGCCGTTTTAAAAATATCAGCGCCCTTCAATATACAGGTACTGCTCATAAATCCCCCAAAGCTCCAGCCCCATATACCGATCCTGGCAGGATCTACATAAGACTGGCCGGCCATATACTTTGCCACTGCTATCTGGTCATCGCTTTCGTAGCGCCCCAGTTGCAGGTAAGTTTTCTTTTTAAACTTTTCGCCACGACCACCGGTGCCGGTGCCGTCAGCACAGACAATAATATATCCTTTTTGCGCCATCATCTGGTGCCAGAAATAATTCCCCACAGGAAATTTATTCAATACCTCCTGTGAACCCGGCCCGCTGTACTGGTATAATAATACCGGGTATTTCTTATTGGCATCAAAATTCAATGGTTTTATCATCCAGGCATTTAAGAAATCGCCCTTGCCGTTAGGGATTTGCAAGGTACCGACCGTACTGAATTGGTATCGTTCCATTATGCCCGCCAACTTCTTGTTATCCTCCAATACTCTTATTTTGTTTCCTTTTTTATCCACAAGCGTGTAAACAGGCACGTTGTTTAAAGTCGATTGTTTATCAAGGAAATATCGGAATCCGGTACAGGGGGTAATATCGTGCATACCACTTTCAGGTGTAAGGCAACGTTGTGCACCTCCATCCCAGTTGATTGTATACAGCTTTTGTTCCAGCGGGGTTTCTACTGATGCCATAAAGTACGTGCACCTGGCCTGTTCATCTGATCCCAACACCTTGCTTACTTCCCAATTGCCTTCGGTTAAAGGTAAAAGTTCTCTCTGCTTCCAGTTCCAGCGGTACAAATGGGTATAACCATTCTTTTCCGAAGTAAATATAAAAGATGAGCCATCTGGAAGGAAACTCATATTATCATTGATCTCTATATACTTTTCATTTTCCTCTTTATAAATAACCTCACTGTGTCCATTAGCTGCTTGTGTGAGCAGCAGGTCCAATTGGTTTTGCAAGCGGTTAAGTCTATAAATACAGAGTTCATTGTCCTTACGTGTCCAACGGATACGCGGTATATACTGATCCAGCTCAGCGCCCGTATTTGCCTTAACAGATTGCTGTGTTTTCAGGTTGTAGATATGGATGCTTACCTCCGAATTACGCTCACCTGTTTTGGGATATTTATAGGTGTACAAACGTGGGTAATTGCTGCTATCATAAAATGGAATCGTAAACTCTTTTACTGCGCTTTCATCAAAACGATAATAAGCCAGGAAATTGCCTTCAGGAGACCATTGAAAAGCCTGCGAAAACTCGAACTCTTCTTCATACACCCAGTCGCAATTGCCATTAATAATCTTGTTGACCACGCCATCGGCGGTTACTGCTGTCACACCGGAAGTAACCAGATCCCGGATATAAAGGTTATTTCTTTTTACGTAAGCCACTTTATCGCCCTTGGAATTAAAGGTGGCATGCATTATCAGGGTATCATCTACCGCCTGCCTCATTCCCGTTTTCAGATCATAAACCGAGACCTTATAAAGGGTGGACCTGCGGTAAACAGGGTCCGGCTCTGTAAACAACAAAAGCTTCTGTTCATCTGATGATAGTACATAATCTGCAATAGCCGCCTTCCCATTCTGCCCGGTTTCATGCTTGAGCAATGTTTTCACCTTCTTTCCCTTCTCGAGGTCATAAACGTTTATTTCCTGGAAATTGCCGTTTTCATCGAGCTGCGTATAGTTTTTGCCGTCTTTAAGGG
>JBEBWN010000227.1:0-6657 GCA_040392235.1 Taibaiella helva
ACGATGAGCCTACCACAATGGTCATTACGGACAAAGAGGCAACCAACTACTTATTCCAGCTTCTTTTTTCTGCGCGGAAAAGCACTCCTAACGCTACTTTAAGGGACTATAGAGCCGATCTGATCAAGGAAATATTTTTTACCTTGCTGAATCGTCGCATGCAAGACCTGACCCAAACCGCCACGCCACCTTTTGTATTTGCCGTTGCACAAGCCGGTAGCTTTGCCCGTAACTACGATAATTTTACACTTATAGCCATCCCTTCTTCCGATATTTCTTCTGCCATAAACGCAGCGGTAGGAGAATTAGTAAAGGCCCAGGAGTTCGGCTTTACTAATTCGGAACTGGAACTGGCGAAAAAGCAATTCTTAAGCGGTATAGAAAAAGCGTATAACGAACGCAATACAACCGAATCGGGTACTCTGGTAGGAGAATATGTACGGAATTTCCTTACCCAGGAGGCTATGCCGGGTATTGAGCAGGAATATAAATATGGCCAGGAGATGATTCCCGGAATAACCATAGAGGAGGTTAATGCGGAAGCTAAAAGATGGCTGAACAAAGAAGATAATAAAGAATACTTTGCTATGGTTACCGGCCCTTCCGGAGGAACACAGATGAAGCTTCCTACGGATATGGAACTGAAAACCATTATCAATAGTGCATTCGACCAAAAAGTAGCAGCTAATGAAGAAAAAACGGTAGCGGAAAACATTTTGGATAAAGAGCCTGTTGCCGGTAAAATAGTGTCGGAAACTACGGATAAAGAATTGGGTGCGGAAACCTTTACCTTAAGCAATGGTGTGCAGGTAACTGTTAAAAAAACGGACTTTAAGAGTGACGAGATAGTATTAACAGCCGTTAAAAAGGGCGGAACGAATAATTATGATGTAGCGGATAAAGTAACCACATCGTTTTTACCTACTGTAATAGAGTCGATGGGATATGGCGAATTTACACCCAGCGCATTGGAAGATGTGATTTCCGGCAAAACAGTAGGCTTGTCGCCCGCCATGGATGAGATCAGCACCAGGCTTTCCGGACAATCGTCTGTAAAAGATATTGAAAGCCTGTTCCAGTTAGTTTATTTACAGCTTACATCGCCAAGAAAAGACGAAGCGCTGTTTTCTGGATTAATCAGCAAGGTGCGTATGCAATTGGCTGCCCTGAGCAATAGTCCTCAGATCGCATTTACGGATACGTTGAGCAAAGCTCTTTATAATAATGATCCACGACGTCCCATACAGATACCTACTGTTGAAGAGCTGGATCAGGTTAACTTAAACAGGACGCTGGAAATCTATAAAGATGCGTTTGGTAATGCTGATGGTTTCCATTTCTTTATAGTAGGTAATGTCGATGTACAACAGATCAAACCTTTATTGGAGAAGTATATTGCCAGTCTGCCGGTGAAAGGTACTGTTCCATCCTTCCGTGATAATGGCCTTCGTACTGTTGGCGGAGTTAAAGTATTGAAATTTGCTAAGGGGCAGGAACCACAAAGCCTGGTACTGTCTCATTATTCCGGACAAATGCCGTATGACGAGCAAACAGCGCTTGAGGTGGATATGATAGGAGAATTGCTCAGCATAAGAGTGATAGAAGAAATACGTGAAGCGATGGGCGCTATGTATAGCGGCGGATTTAACGGGGCAATGGTAAGAGACCCCTATGCTCATTATGTTATTAGCGGCCAATTCCCTTGCGGTCCAGAAAACGTCGATGCGATCATTGCAAAGGTGGACGAGGAAATTGCGCATATTAAAAAAGAAGGCCCTAGCCAGAAAGACCTGGATAAGGTTAAAGCCGCTAAACTGGAAAAACGAAGAGAAGGCATCCGTACTAATAAATACTGGAACGGGAAACTGGAGTCCCTTTTATTCTGGAACTATAGCGAAAAGCGTTTCTTTGATATGGACAACCTGATTAATAAAGTTACTGTTGCTGATATCAAAGCTACAGCTAACAAGATATTTGACGGGAAAAACAGCTTTACGGCAATTCTCTATCCTGAAACCGTAAGCCCCGCCCAGGAACAATCCTCATCTAAACCCCAGCCTGGCGCACAGAAGTAAGCATAAAATGCTCTGGTATATAGGAAAAGCTACCTTGTAAAAGGTAGCTTTCTTATTGTGAGAAAGGCGGGCATTAAAAAAATCTTCCGGTTTTTGGCGGAATAGCAAAAACACGCCAATCCACCCTATCTTTGCGGGCATCTACTTTCTGTTTTTAACTATAAAGAAAGCCAAAATACCCTTTATTTATGCCGTTATCGTTTGATAATACAGAGGTCGCCTTCCGCTATCGCAACAATAAGGAATTAAAGCGCGCCCATTTTCTTTTTTCTTCCATAAGTTCTCCGTTCATTTCTGGGATAGGTATGAAACTGACCCAGTGGGCTATGAAATGGCATTTACCGGTAAAAGGCTTAATTAAGAATAGCATTTTCCGGCAATTTTGTGGCGGCGAAACGATAACAGAGGCGGCGGCAACCGCTGCCTTACTGGAACGCTACAAGGTTGATATAGCGTTGGATTATGGTGTAGAAGGAAAACAGGAAGAGGAGGAATTTGATCACGCGGTACCAGAGTTCATCAAGGCTATTGAGTATGCTGCTACCCAGAAGAATATCCCCTTTATTCCTATTAAAATTACCGGCTTCGGCAGGTTCGCCCTTTTAGAAAAACTTCATGACTCGATTGGCCTGAATGAAGCCGAGATGGCAGAATGGGAGCGGATTAAAAAACGTATTGACCAGATCTGTAATGCTGCTGCCCGCTGCCGCAGTATGATTTTGATCGATGCGGAAGAAAGTTGGATCCAGATACCAGTCGACGACCTGGCTGATGCCATGATGGAAAAGTACAATAGAGACCGGATAGTTGTATTCAATACTTTTCAGATGTACCGTCACGACAGGTTGGCTTTCCTGAAAGCCTCGCACCAAAAGGCAATGGCGGGCCGGTACTTGCTGGGTGCAAAGCTGGTTAGAGGAGCCTATATGGAAAAAGAAAGAAGCCGGGCGCAAACCCGCGGATATGCATCACCCATCCAGGAAGACAAGGATAGTACCGATCGGGACTATGATCTGGCAGTGGGCTACTGCATGGACCACCTGGAAACCCTGGCTGTATTTATTGGTACGCACAACGAGCGCAGCTGTCTGAAAGCTGCAGAAATAATGCAATCAAGGCGGCTTCCGGCCGGCCATGACCATGTTTTCTTTTCCCAGCTATACGGAATGAGTGACAATATAACGTTTAACCTTGCTGATGCTGGTTACCACGCTTCTAAATATTTGCCTTACGGACCTGTAGAAGATGTAGTTCCTTACCTGATGCGGCGTGCCCAGGAGAACACCTCTGTTGCCGGCCAGACGGGTCGTGAGCTTAGCCTGATCCGGAAAGAAATAAAAAGGCGGGGCATAAAGTAGAATTGGCCGGGCTTCCCAGGGCTTGCCCAGCTTGCTCTTAAGTATATTTACTGCCTGAATGCGGCCTCGGGGAGGGCCATACAGGTAGTCTTTGTGGAAAACGTCGGGAAAAACAGAACATTTTTTGGCAAAAAAGCAAAATAGAGCCCTTTTTTAAATAAATATTTATTGCTTGAAAAAAATTTTGCTATATCTTTACCTGTGCGGGTTTCACAGGTATTGAAACGAAAGAATGCCGTAAAAAATTATTAAAAAAAATTTATTGTTCTATCAAGGAACTTTTGTAACATCGTCCTTTCATAAAATAAAACATAACCAATTATGAACAAAGCAGAATTAATCGAACAAATCTCCAAAGATGCCGGCCTTACTAAAGTTCAGGCTAATGATGCATTAAATTCATTCACCAATGCAGTGGTAGGCACCCTGAAAAAAGGGGACACGGTTACTCTGGTAGGTTTTGGTACTTTTTCTGTATCTCAACGTGCTGCCCGCAACGGACGCAATCCGCAAACAGGTGAGGTTATTAAGATCAAAGCCCGCAAACTTCCTAAATTTAAGGCTGGTAAAGATTTTGCTACGAAAATAGCATCTGCTAAAACACCAAAGAAATAAGCCTTTTGGTATAAAAAGCAAGGATTTCAGAATCCTTGCTTTTTACTTTATCTCAATTTCCACAACAGATATACCTGCCTGTTCCACTTCAACTACACCCGGTTCCTTGCTTGTATTATCTTAATTGTATCAGCAATTATACTGATTTGTCCGCTTCCCTGCAATGGTTCATAAAACAAAAGGTATCGTTTTACGTACTATTAAGTACGGTGAAACCAGTGTTATTTGCACGGTTTTTACCGAACTGCTAGGCTTACAATCTTACATTATAAAGGGAGTAAGATCGTCCGGTAAGCACGGCAGGCCTAGGGCCAATGCTCTGTTCCCATCCTCGATACTGCAAATGGTCGTTATACATCGTCCAAGCCATGACCTTAACCATGTCCGGGAATGCTACCCGGAAGTTATTTATCAAACCATACAAGAGGATGTTGTGAAGAATTGCGTAGCACTTTTCACGGTGGAGGTGTTCCAGCAAATCCTGGTTAATCACGACCCCCAACCGGAGTTATTTTCTTTCCTCGAAGATTTTCTATTACAACTGGATGCCGCTTATACAGATCAGGTGGCCAATTTCCCTTTATTCCTGCTGATTCAATCCGCCCGGCTGGCGGGATATTTTATCTCCGGCTTATACAGCGCAACAACCCCCTTCGCAGATATCTATGACGGGCGTTTCTCGACAGAAGCATCGCGATTCCCACCTTTTATTACCGGCGAGGAGGCAAAGCTGATGAGCGACCTGAACCAGGCGGCTACGCTTCCGGAGATAGGTGCAATTAAGGTAACCGGAACGGAGCGAAAGACTGCCTTGCAGAATTATCTTGCATTTATGGAGCTGCATATCCCTCATTTCAAGCCCTTAAAATCCCTGCCGGTCTTAACTTCTATCCTTTACTAACGCTTAGGGATATGGATGAAATGCTATTTTTTCCTTTTAAATATACGCGTTCCAAGCTTCCCGAGATATTTCTTAAAAAAGCGGAATTGGCCAAGAGGTACACTAATCACTAACACGCATAACGGCCATAGTATCGTGGCCAATGAAATAGATATGAAAACGCCCGCTGTGCCTCCGGGAAGCCCGATTGCATTCTTTATACTCCGTCCAAGATAGGCACAAAGAGATCCTCCGATAGCAAATGTGCATAATATCAGCACTACCTGCATAATATTCTCTACCTGCCATTTTCCCTTTAATCTTGAAAGCCATCCTATACGGCCAGCATTATTTTTATCCATATCCTTTTCACATTCTTGGAGACTTCCGTTTTCGTAGGATTCTTTACAACAGCGCTTCATGTTAGCTGATCGATGGCTACAAATATATACTTTATATCGGTAGCTTTTTGAACGGGTCGTCTTTAAATTAATGTATACATCAGCTTAGTTATCAGATGCAGATGCGGTATCTGTAGTATTGAGCGCTGTCCAAAGTGCATCCTTAAGGTCAGCAATGCCATAATTGGTTACTGCCGAAATAAAAAAATGTGGGATGCCTTCCGGTAGTTCGCTGGCAATTGCTTCCTGCAGTTCCTCGTCCAGCATATCGCTTTTACTAATGGCAATAATCATTTTTTTGTGCAACAGTTCCGGATTGTACTTTTCGAGTTCATGGTATAGTATTTTAAACTCCCTTGCATAATTGTCGCTATCAGCCGGTATAAGGAACAGCAATACCGAATTCCGTTCTATGTGGCGAAGAAAACGGTGCCCAAGCCCCTTTCCTTCGGCAGCTCCTTCAATAATACCCGGTAAGTCGGCTACGCAAAACGATTTATCGCCCCTGTAAGCTACTATTCCCAACTGAGGTGTAAGCGTTGTGAAAGGATAATTGGCAATTTTGGGCCGCGCGGCCGAAACAGAGGAGAGCAGCGTTGATTTGCCCGCATTCGGAAAGCCAACTAGACCTACATCTGCTAATACTTTTAATTCCAGAAATTTATATCCTTCTATACCGGTTTCGCCGGGTTGTGCATATTCAGGAGTTTGGTTGGTCGCCGATTTGAAATTGGTATTGCCTAATCCACCCCGGCCACCGGGCAACCATATAACTTCCTGGCCATGCTCTAGTATTTCAGCTTCCACAAGTCCTGTTTCTGCATCTTTGGCTACGGTACCCAGAGGAACCTCTATAATAATGTCTTTTCCGCTGCGACCGGTACAGTTGCTACCACTACCCCGTTCTCCATCCTCGGCATGAACGTGTTTATAATAACGTAAATGAAGTAAAGTCCATAACTGCGTATTGCCCCGCAGTATAATATGCCCTCCCCTACCACCGTCGCCACCATCGGGCCCGGCTTTAGCATTGAATTTGGTTTGCGCAAAGTGCATACTGCCAGCTCCCCCTTTACCCGATCGGCAAAATATGCGTATATAGTCAACAAAATTTGCTTTATCCATACTGCAAAGGTAATATCCCTTTAACTTATAGACCTAATTCTGTTCAAACAACCCCTATGGGCTACTTTAAGTATTGTGCAGTGCTTTATGTAGATGGAAATGGACTGTAAGATCCTGGCCGGATGAGGAAAAAATTGCAGAAGGGAGAGGCCCCTCTGCAATAGAAAGATTAATATTGATCAATAACACGGCAAAGGTTGCCA
>JBEBWN010000228.1:0-6641 GCA_040392235.1 Taibaiella helva
CCTTTTGCCATAGACAATGATACATAACAAAAACCTTTTTTATTCGGAATCGCTGAAAAGCATAAAATTATAGTTATACTTGCAAACAGAATTTTACATTTGCAACATAAAATCAAAAAAATATGGAAAAATTTAATCAATTGAAAGAGTTGCTTGCATCTATCGAAGCTGATGCAGATAAATTTTACAATAAGGGTAGTAAGGCTGCCGGTACGCGTGTTCGCGGTGGTATGCAGGAAATTAAAGCCCTTGCACAAGAAATCCGTAACGAAGTAACTGCCATTAAAAACCAGGAGAGCTAATTCCGGCGTTTATTTCTTCCATAAATGAAATTGCCTCCCATCAGGGAGGCAATTTTATTTAATCTGATCTATGAACCAGGAACAATTTTGCTGCTGCGGCTTTATTGTTTTTCCTTTTTTTGTTGTTCTATTGCTTTAGCTCTTTTGCCCTCTATGGCTGTTCTTTCGCCAACAGTAGGTATTTCCAGGCTAAGCGCTTTGCGGTAATTATCTTCTGCTTTTTTATATTCTTTTTCTGCCATCCAGTAGTCGCCGGTAAGTTGATAGGCATCATAATAGTTCTTGTTATTAGGTATCCACTGGTTAATATCTATACCGGGCGCATGATGATCCAGCCAGGCCATCCTGGTGTTGCGGAAGTTTTGATATTGTTTGTAGCGCGCTCCGTATATAAAGCTGTCGGCAGCAATGTTCAGCCTGTTATCGGCTACAACGGTCTCTTTGCTAAAATGATCTATGGCAAATACTTTACGCAGGTCATAGCAGACGAATGTGCCCATTTGCCAGGGTGAGGTGCTCACCCACATTTGTAAACTATCGGGCATAAAAATGATAGAGTGATGGGCAATGAACTGGTTAACCGCCTTTTCATTTCCTAGGCCAATGTCGGCGCCTCCTTTACCTTTATAATCCCGGAGTATAGCAGCTACTTTAGGAACTGTAAGCGGGTAATTCTGCTGTAATAGTTCCTGCAGCCTTTCGTAACGATACACGGAAGCGCTGTGCTCCATTTGCTCTTTATTGAGCGCCTGTTGCCGGAGGTAATTGCTCTGGTAGTGATTGGTACACGCTATATTATCGGTGTTGGGGTCATAAACAGCCAGTGTATCGGGTGTTTTTTCGATCACTACAGAGCGGTGATCCACTGTTGATCCGATTAAAAAGCTTTCGCTGACAAACATTTTTCGTTTATGGGCGATAGCAATAGCTTCTTCAATATTCTCTGCATATTGGAGCACTTCCCGGGCCACCAAAGAAACGGGTGTAGCTGCTCCCCAGGGAATATCCGATTTAGCAGCATTAATGGTTACCGTCAAACCTTTTTCGTTCATACCTGATACCACGCCGATAAAGCCCCCCCAGGTTACAAAGGCAAAACGGTGCCCTTTAGCTGGTGATACGAAGGATACAATCTTATTCCGGGCAAAATCGTCGCCTACCCAAAAATCAAAATTCCGGCCCAGGATCATAGCGCCGTTTTCTGTTTTGGTATCCCAGGCGCCGAAAGAAGTACAGCCGACAAGCATCATATTTTGTAATGCATGTCCGATATCGTGCGCCGCATGGTAATTGAGTAGCCGGGAATAATTGCTACCGATCCATCGGAAACTGTCGGAAGCCGACAGCGAAATACCATATATCTCTTCCTGGAATTCCGGGATGACGTAGTTGTGCAGGTCCCTGTTCATAAAGCCTACGATGTATTTCAGGAATTTCAGGTAGCCTGGCGCCGGTATCATTTTCTTAATTTGTCCGACAAAGGCCTCCTCCTGTTCCACAATTTGCCTACGACTTAATACGCCGTTATGTATACCCCGTTGCCAGGCATTGCCCGAAGTATACATTTCGTAGAGACCGAATTCGTTCTTCCGTATCCAGTTGCTGTCCAGGATATAGGTGTTACTGTCTAATACGCGCGCTTCTGGTAACGACGTAAATGCTTCAGCTATCTTTGGTGGTTTAATATCGGATACCTTCCATATATATATACCACATAGCAGCAATAAGACTATCAAAACCGCAAACAAAGTAGCGGTGATCTTCAGGAGTTTTTTTATAAAGCGCATGCAAATGCAAAGATACTGAGCGGATCAACATGAATACAGTCTATAGCAGGCTGCCAGTTACCGTTGGGGCAAAAGGGATAAAAAAAAGAGGCGCGAAAAGCGCCCCTTTGCTATATTCGGGAAAGAACAGTTTCTTAAATATGTACATTATTAGTTAGATCTTCCACATTCTGCCTCACTTTTCTACGGGCAGACTTGTATTTTTCTTTTGCCCGGTCCGACAGGTCATGAAATTCTTCTTCTGCTTTGCTGCGCGCGCGGCTTAATTTGTCTTTCATGCCGCTAGCCAGCGCTTTTGTTTTGTCGGTAATAAGCGAACGGGTTTCCGCACCGCTTTTCGGTGCCAACAAAAGTGTGAGCGCAGCGCCTACAGCAGCTCCTGCCAGCAGGGCCAGCGCCACCGAAGCTGTATGATTATGATCTTCTTCATTTTTGTGCATTTTCCGTGCAATCATTTTTCTGTAGTCCATAGTAAAATACTTTTAACATTGATTACAATTTGAGGTGATTTTGGTTGGTTTATGATATGTTAAACCTCGACAGCCGGCAAAGTCATTTCGTGCTATCATTCTGAAAATGTATTAGGAATATTCTGCGCAGACGAATAACTTAGTTGAACAAAACCTGTTTTAATATATGTTGTATCCGTATCAGATTCGTTCTTTCGATCAGTATAAAATGGCCTATGAACAAAGCGAACAGGATCCTGAATCTTTTTGGGGATCGATTGCCGAGCATTTTGTCTGGAAAAAAAAGTGGGATAAAGTATTAGACTGGAATTTTAAGGAGCCCGATATCCAATGGTTCCGGGGCGGTCAGCTTAATATAACTGAAAACTGCCTGGACCGCCACCTGGCTACCCTTGGCGATCAGCCGGCCTTGATATGGGAGCCTAATGATCCCGAGGCGCATCACCGGATACTGACGTACAAAGAGTTGCATTTTAAAGTAATGCAGTTTGCCCAGGTGTTGAAGAACAATGGCGTGCAAAAGGGCGGCCGGGTTTGTCTGTATATGGGTATGATACCTGAGCTGGCTATTGCAATCCTGGCCTGTGCACGTATTGGTGCCATTCATTCTGTCATCTTTGGCGGTTTTAGTGCCCAGAGTATTGCCGACCGTATCCAGGATGCCCAGGCTAAATTGATCGTTACCTGTGACGGTGCCTACAGGGCCAACAAAACCATTCCGCTTAAAGGTGTAATTGACGATGCTTTGGTAATATGTCCCTCGGTGAAAAAGGTAATTGTGTGCACGCATACCCGCTTACCTGTTAGTATGATCAAAGGCCGGGACAGCTGGTGGGAAGACGAGATAAAAATAGTAGAGACGCAAGGCAACCCTTATTGTCCGGCTGAACCTATGGATGCCGAGGATATACTTTTTATATTATATACCTCCGGGTCTACGGGCAAGCCAAAAGGAGTAGTGCATACCACCGGTGGTTACATGGTATGGGCCAATTACTCCTTTGTTAATGTATTTCAGTATCAGCGGGGCCAGGTTCATTTTTGCACGGCAGATATTGGCTGGATTACGGGGCATACTTATATTTTGTATGGGCCGCTGAGTGCCGGGGCTACTTCTTTGATATTTGAAGGAACGCCTACCTGGCCGGATGCCGGCCGGTTCTGGGATATTGTAGATAAGCACCAGGTCAATATATTATATACGGCGCCCACGGCTATTCGTAGTCTTATGGGACTGGGCACTTCCTACCTGGAAGGCAAGAAGTTGGATACCCTTAAGGTATTAGGCACTGTAGGCGAGCCCATTAACGAAGAAGCATGGCAGTGGTATAACCAGCATATCGGTAAGGAGCGTTGTCCTATTGTGGATACCTGGTGGCAAACGGAAACCGGTGGTATTATGATCAGTAATCTTGCAGGGGTGACCCCGGCAAAACCCACTTTTGCTACTTATCCTTTGCCTGGCGTTTGCCCGGTGTTGGTAGATGAAAACGGAACAGAAATAGAAGGCAACGAGGTCAGCGGGAACCTGTGCATAAAATTTCCCTGGCCGGGGATGATCCGTACCACTTATGGCGATCATGAACGCTGCCGGCAAACGTATTTCAGCACGTACCCTGGACTCTACTTTACCGGGGATGGATGTCTGAGGGATGGCGATGGCATGTACCGTATTACCGGTAGGGTGGATGATGTATTAAATGTCAGCGGGCACCGGATTGGCACGGCCGAGGTGGAAAATGCAATCAATATGCATGCGGGCGTAGTAGAAAGCGCCGTCGTAGGTTTTCCGCATGATATTAAAGGTCAGGGGATTTACGCCTATATAATTTATAACGGGTTGCATGATAACGAAGCACTGACTAAGCAGGATATTTTGCAAACTGTTAGCCGCCTGATCGGGCCTATTGCCAAACCCGACCATATACAATTTGTTAATGGCCTGCCTAAGACGAGGAGCGGGAAAATAATGAGACGGATATTACGCAAGATCGCAGAAGGTGATTTGGCGCATATCGGCGATACCTCTTCGCTGCTCGATCCGGAAATCGTTGAGGAAATTAAGGCCGGGGCAAAAAAATAAAATGCCCCTTTTGGCCGCAAATTTTTCTGCCTGGGAAAAGATCCATGCTGTAGCAAAACGGTTATTGTCTCTTTTAAGCCCGGAAGGGCGACCAGGACAGAATACCCCGGCTTTTGGGGGAAGCGGTAACAAATTTATTCCTTTGCCGGGATTCATTATCTTCGCGGCTGGTTGATTTTGACTGTTATTAATCTTATATTTCTTAAATAAATGTATCGTACACATAATTGTGGAGCATTACGTATAGAGCAGGTTAACGAAGTTGTTACACTGGCGGGTTGGGTGCAGACGCTGCGCAAATTTGGCAGCATTACCTTTATAGACCTGAGAGACCGTTACGGGATAACCCAATTATTCCTGAATGAGAGCCTTACCCAACAGTTGAGTGATCAGCCACTGGGAAGAGAATTTGTTATCCAGGCTAAGGGGAAGGTAATAGAACGCAGCAGCAAGAACCCGAAAATACCTACCGGCGACATTGAGATCGAAGTTGTGGAGTATGTAGTACTCAATTCTTCGGCTGTGCCGCCTTTTACTATAGAAGACGAGACGGATGGCGGAGAAGAGCTGCGGATGAAATACCGTTATCTTGATTTGCGCAGGTCGCCTTTGCAGCGCAATCTGGAACTGCGTTATAAAGTAAACCGTTCGGTCCGTAATTATATGGATGCGCAAGGTTTCTATGATATTGAAACCCCTTACCTGATCCGGTCCACGCCGGAAGGTGCCCGGGATTTTGTGGTACCTTCCCGAATGAACGACGGGCAGTTTTATGCACTGCCGCAAAGTCCGCAAACTTTTAAGCAACTACTAATGGTAAGTGGTTACGACCGTTATTACCAGATCGTAAAATGCTTCAGGGATGAGGACTTAAGGGCAGACAGGCAGCCGGAATTTACCCAGTTGGATTGCGAGATGGCTTTTGTAGAGCAGGAAGACGTGCTGCAGATGTTCGAGGGATTATTAAAACACGTATTTGCCGATATAAAAGATATCCGTTACGAAGGACCTGCGTTTCGGTATCGAGCTTAAAAACCTGAAATCGCCAGAGGGCGCTTTAAACCGGGAAGCGGCAGCTGTCGATTTTGTAGGGGGCGCCGGGTTTAAGGTAATGGATGAAGCTGAATTTGTGGTGGGCATAGCGGTGCCGGGCTGTAGCGAATATACGCGTAAGCAAACCGATGAGCTGACGGATTGGGTAAAACGTCCGCAAATAGGTATGACAGGCCTTATGTTTGTAAAATGTAATACTGACGGCAGTTACAAAAGCTCTGTAGACAAATTTTATGATGAGTCAAGGCTAAAAGAATGGGCTCAGATAGCGGGAGCCCAAGCCGGCGACCTGATCCTGATCCTGGCCGGAGAAATGGAGCGTACCCGTAAAGCTATGAGCGAATTGCGCCTGGAAATGGGTAAGCGGCTGGGACTGCGGAAACCGGATGTGTTCCGGCCCTTATGGGTGGTTGATTTTCCGTTACTGGAATTTGCTGAGCATAACGAAGACGGTGGCGGCGCCGGACGCTGGGTGGCTAAGCACCATCCGTTTACATCGCCCAAGCCCGAACATATAAGCTGGATGGACGATGCACAACATTATCCCTATATAAAAGCCAACGCTTACGACCTGGTATTGAATGGTACCGAGGTAGGTGGCGGATCAATACGTATATTCCAGAGGGCATTGCAGCTGAAAATGTTTAAGGCATTGGGTATTTCAGATAAAGAAGCGGAAGAGAAATTTGGATCCCTTCTGGGAGCCTTCGAATTCGGCGCACCGCCGCATGGCGGTATCGCGTTGGGCTTTGATCGCCTCTGCGCTTTACTGGGAGGGGATGAAACCATCAGGGATTATATTGCCTTCCCCAAAAATAATGCCGGCCGCGACGTTATGATCGACGCACCCGCAGCCATTAATCCTTCGCAACTACAGGAGTTGCATTTGAATGTGACCGTTTAAATAATTAAGTCAAAAGCGATAAGTAAGAACCAAAAAGTTTTG
>JBEBWN010000229.1:0-6613 GCA_040392235.1 Taibaiella helva
TGAGATGGCTTCGCGCCTCGCCATAAACGGTGCTCGCGAGAAATATGTCATAATACCTCTTTGCATCAACGCTCACCCACTCCCCACAGTCATCGCAACGTAGGAAGCGATCCCGAGTGTCCTATTACAGGACACCTCTACCGGCGACTTAAGGCAACAGCTATAAGTCAAAACCAACGAGCGAACAGACATTGTGTATTGGTTACTCAGGCAGCAACTTTCCATGCGTACAACTATATATCTGTACCGGATGCTACCGGGTGAATGAGATGGCTTCGCGCCTCGCTATAGACGACTCGAGAGAAGAACCCCGTGGATAGAAGACCCACTAATGGCAAAAAGAGTGGAAGCCATTGGCGCTTGGCTATTATAGTCATTGTATTCGAAAACGACTAGGAATAGGCTATCCCAAACACCAAAATATGTATTTTACCGTGTTTTTAAATAGGCCTCCGGAGTCATTACAGATAGCCTGCTACTTTTGTAATCCTTGACATTTCGGGTGATAATAAGATTCACGCCTTTTTCATGTTGGGCCGAGAAATTCTGCAAGCCATCTTCAAAGTCTGTAAAATCTCCTTCCAAAGCCTCTAAAACAACAGCCCTATTCATCGTTAGTACGTCAAGAATATCCAAAAGAGACTTTATATGGCTGATAACTTTTTGATGCTTCGCCGTTTTCCTGAGCAAATAATAAATATTGCTTATCATTACAGGCGTTACATACCCTTTAAGTTGTTTCCGTTCGCAAAAGCTCAAAATTTTCGAGGCATCATTAGAAAAGGGCTGTCTATCAAAAAAGAAATCCAGAACAACATCTGTATCAATTAATACTTTATCCATTATAGATGTTTTTCAGATAAAAGTTGACGCATTTCCTTTTTATAATCAAAACCCTTTGGAAGCTTAAAGGCACCCTTTAAAGAGGAAACCTTTGATGCCAATTCGTCCTCGTCTTCCGGGCTATCGCTCGTCAATGCTTTAAGATAATGTTCTATTAAGTCAGAAAGGCTTCTTTCCTTCTTTCGTGCATATTTCTTTGCCCGTTCAATAATCGACCGTTCTATGGTTAACGTGAGTTTTACATTCATACTTTATCTTCTTTCAGCAAAAATACAAGATATCCATCACACGTGCAATAGTTACCCATTCAATACGTGCACTAAGGTTTAAGTAAAAAGCTATAGGTCAAAACCCAAAAGCGCACAACATTGTGCATTGGTTACTCAGGCAGCAACTTTCCATGCGTACAACTATATACCCGCACCGGATGCTACCGGGTGAATAAGATTCCTTCGTACCTTGCAATAGACGGCAGACAGAAAGAATCGCCCTGAATCCCAAGTTCAGCATAAAGCAATTGCCCCATGTATTTTTATTAAAGGCCCATCAGCCACCATTCATTCTTCCTTTAATGAACTTAACTTCACGGGCAGAAGACTTGAAAGCAAACATATCGGAACTAAAGCGCTAAATACAAACCCGGTGCTACCTAGAATGTAACCCTATTGCACACAATGAGCGTCCCCAACCCCAAAAAATAAAATTATTCGACCATAATCTTCTTCCCGATTCCGGTACAAAAATCTTTCATTGCAACCATAGAAGGTGCGCGACATCAGTAATGATCAACCCTGCCTAAGTTCCCGGCACTATCGCCTTCCATAATATCCTGGGAAGGCTTGTACAGCATTTCCGGTATTTTGGGTGTCGGTATAAAAATGCGTTCCTCCTGTTTTATCTCCAAAAGCGGAACACTATCCATATTCAGGTCGGGAAAGGTGGTAATAGGCAGGACCGGATCGGCATCCTCACGACAGGCCAGTAGATGTAAGCAGCAGTAAAGCAGACAGCCCGAAAGCAGTCGATGCACGATTATACTCATAGCAGTTTAATTTTGATGGGAACACAGCCCGGCACGGCAAAGCGATTACGTTACACAGTTCTCCATATTTCGTTGCACCTTACCACTTAGCAAACTTAAACTTATCGCAGATTCCGTTTGAGAGGAAAATACCCCAAAATAAACAACGAATAGCCTACATTTCTATATTTCGCTATAGCGTGGACGTAAGGACTCGTTGGATGGAGAGATGAGTCTTGAATGCTTAACTCATGTTGACCCTTCCGGCTGATCTCTACGTTTCGACCAGGCGCTAAGTGACAACCGGGTTTCCTTGTGCCCTCTGCCCGTCGCAGGGTGGCGGATGAGTCTTGAATACTTCCCTTACAGACGAAAAGCACCGATATTATGCTCCAATAAGCAATTACCCCTGTGGGCCGGTTGCGCGAAAAAACTGGCTATGTCCAACCTCGCTGCGCACCCGAAAAAAGAGCCGGGGATATAGAATTTCTTTATTGCTTCATTTTCCTTTTCCATTCTGCATACGCCTTATGACCGGCATCTGCCTTTTTATGCACCTTTTTTTTGTACATTTACGGAACACTATTTATCGCTACTGTTTTGGAAATCAGTAATTGCCCAGATGAGTAGATCACATCAGCGCCGGCCATAGTTTTTTCTGGATTGGAATAAGAAATAATTCATACCAATATATAAACAGCAAAAAAAATTGACAAACATTTAAACTTTAACAAATGGAAGAAAATAAAGGAAAGCTGACCAGGCAGACCGGTGCGCCGGTTGCGGATAATCAAAACGCGCAGACGGCAGGCCCCAGGGGACCCTTACTGATGCAGGATTTCTGGTTTCTTGAAAAAATGGCCAACTTCGACCGGGAAGTAATTCCCGAACGCCGTATGCATGCCAAAGGTTCCGGTGCTTTTGGAACCTTTACAGTGACGCATGATATTACCCAATACACCAGAGCGCATATTTTTAGCGCCATCGGCAAAAAAACAGAAATGTTCGTGCGCTTTTCTACCGTTGCCGGTGAAAGAGGCGCCGCTGATGCCGAACGCGACATCCGGGGCTTTGCTTTAAAATTTTATACCGACGAAGGCATCTGGGACCTGGTTGGGAATAACACACCCGTATTCTTTTTCCGCGACCCGATGAAATTCCCGGATTTGAACCACGCCGTTAAACGCGATCCGAAAACCAATATGAGGAATGCCAATAACAATTGGGATTTCTGGACCTTACTTCCCGAAGCATTACACCAGGTGACCATTGTAATGAGCGATCGCGGTATCCCAAATGGATACCGGCATATGCACGGTTTTGGAAGCCATACGTATAGCTTCATCAACAAAGATAATGTAAGACATTGGGTGAAATTTCATTTTGTAACCCAGCAGGGCATCGAGAACCTCTCTGATGAAGAAGCGGCCAAAGTGGTGGGTATGGACAGGGAATCGTCGCAGCGCGATTTGTTCGATGCCATTAAACGTAAAGATTTTCCGAAGTGGAAAATGTATGTCCAGATTATGACGGAAGAACAAGCCAAAACCTATCGTTTTCATCCTTTTGATTTAACGAAAGTATGGTCTAAAAAAGATTTTCCCTTAATTGCTGTAGGCGAATTTGAACTGAATCGCAACCCGGAAAATTATTTCCAGGATGTAGAACAGGCAGCCTTTAATCCGACAAATATTGTGCCCGGAATTGGTTTTTCGCCGGATAAGATGTTGCAGGGAAGATTATTTTCTTACGGTGATGCCCAACGCTATCGTTTAGGAGTAAATCATTTCCAAATACCGGTCAACAAGCCTAAGTGCCCTTATCACGCCTTCCATCGCGACGGTGCCATGCGGGTTGACGGCAATTACGGGGACACTTTGCATTATGAACCCAACAGCTACGGCCAATGGCAAGACCAACCGCAATTTAAGGAACCGCCCTTAGCGCTGGATGGCGATGCCTATGCGCACAACTTCAGAGATGATGATGAAGACTATTATACGCAACCAGGCGACCTGTTCCGCATTATTAAAGCCGACGGAAAGGCCGATTTGCTGTTCCGCAATACGGCGGCACAGGTGGGCGGAGCCGAAAAATTTATCCAGATACGCCACATACGGAATTGCTACAAAGCAGATCCGGAATACGGAGCCGGCGTAGCCCAAGCACTGGGCCTGACCATGGAAGAAGTAGACCGTTTCGATATGACACCTTATGATCGCTGGGCGCCGAAACCAACAAACGGATAAAACAAATTAATCCATATTTCCCCCGTAAAAGCATCAATAGACAGGGCTGTCGATCGCTGGCAGCCCTTTTTTATATTCCTCAATCCTAAAGACATTTTAATAATCCCGTTATGGACCAGTACCAGATACCCGCGCAAACACGCATAGGGCATGTTCACCTCAAGGTGGCCAACCTGGACCGCGCACTCGCTTTTTACAGCGGTTTGTTAGGCTTTGAAATAACAACCCTGTATGGCAACCAGGCGGCATTTATATCGGCTGGTGGCTATCACCATCACATCGGGCTGAATACCTGGCATAGCAAAAATGCGCCCCCGGCCTCAAAGCAGGGCGTGGGTTTATACCACACGGCCATCGTGTACCCGGTAAGAAGGGATTTGGCAATGATTTTCGACCGGTTAGGAAAAGCCGGTTATCCACTGACGGGTGCAAGCGACCATGGCGTTTCGGAAGCGCTGTATTTGAATGACCCTGACGGAAATGGTGTGGAATTGTATTGGGACAAGCCCAAAGAATTGTGGCCCAGGAAAGAAGACGGTTCGTTGGAAATGTTTACCCTGCCCCTGGATCTGGACAATTTGCGCAGAGAACTGGATGCATAAGTATACCGGGGTTTAAATAACATGCTCCGGGTGTTTCCTGCTTCT
This sequence comes from Taibaiella helva, assembly GCA_040392235.1. Taxonomy (GTDB): domain Bacteria; phylum Bacteroidota; class Bacteroidia; order Chitinophagales; family Chitinophagaceae; genus Taibaiella; species Taibaiella helvus_A. The sequence continues at coordinate 4,761 of JBEBWN010000229.1, forward strand.
CTTATCCTGGACGGGCACAATAAGGGTCCACTCTATAAAAGCAAGGGTATGAGCATAAAAACAACAAGACCTCCTGCACGCGAAACATTCGCCGACTCGCCAAAAACCGGCTAATGAACAGCAACCAGATCCGACTGAGTGCAGCGTATACAGGGCATGCTTTACACGCAACTTCTCTCTATATTTCTATGCAGGATTTTCGGTGGATCCTTATTCAACACCTGTGGATTAGCTGCTAACGCCCATGCCTTGAGCGGGTGTTTACCGGGTTTTTATGGACTTCTCCAGTTTTGCGATCCTGTCGGCCAGTTCATTGAGCATTTTCAATTCGGTTACCTGCGTGTCGCAAAGGCCTTTTATTTGCTCTTCCAGTAAGACGTCCAGCTTCTGATGAAGACTTCTTATTTCGAGTTCCGCTTTCAAATTGATGAGGTAGTCGTTTTCATTTCGCTTACGGTCTTTTTCCTCCTGCCGGTTCTGGCTCATCATAATAATAGGCGCCTGCAAGGCAGCCACACAGGATAGTACAAGATTCATCAGTATAAACGGGTAACCGTCGAACCGTACCGCCTGCGGACTGAGGGTATTGAATACGATCCAGCCGATCAGTATCAGGGAAAACAAAATAATAAAACGCCAGCTACCGCCAAAGCGGGCTACTTTGTCCGATATTCGTTGTCCGCGGTTGAGCATTTCTTCCTGCGGATGCGCCAAATTATCGACAATGAGACGTTCTTCCTCGATGGCTTTATCCACTATCGCCCGCAACTTGTTGTTAAACTGGATACTTTGGTCCAGTAGCGTCGAAATTTCCCTGGTAGCATTTCTTTTACCCTGCATAGTAACGAATGGCATTTAAAATTATAAAATATTTTAGGGATCTGTGGGATCCTGCTGAACAAATTCACTTAGCCGCGAACTAAAGAATTTAATGCTTGTAAATATAAGTTTTTTCGCTTGCTTCTTAAGGGTGCGAGCGTGGAAGCGCATTCCTGCCTCATTCCCTCACCCTCCCGCCGGGCCTCAGGGCGGCAAGGAAGCCCGGCCATCACGTTGAATAGAATAGGGAGAGCCGATAGGACCTGAGTAGGAGGATGGCGCGGCGAGAGGGATTCAATAAGCTGCAAAGTGATCGCGGCGCCCGTTCAATGCATCATGCTGACGCGCTTATTTTTTGCAAAAAACGATAGCGTAATGACGGATAACAAGCATTCTTGAAATAGCGTGACAGATACGGATGCAGGATCATTAGTGGTCCGGAATCCATCCTGCCTTAGTTTGTGTTTTTATCGTCACAGCTAGTGTTGCATTTTGGGCTAGCCAAAAAATTTCATTTTATGATGAACAAGTTATAATACTTGTCATTGATAGCATGGAGCTATCTCTGTTCCCAATGAGCTGCGTATGCCTTCGGTCTTCGGATGGACCGTCAAATGAACGCATCCATGCCGACCTTGTGGAGGCATCCCCTGAGCATGGGTAGAGTGTTTACTGCTACCACATTGTAACAAAGGCAGGTCCGGCAAGCTCCGGCGGGATAGCTCCACTGTGCTTTCCCCTTCGCTGCAGTACGGCGAAAGCTTCGGTGACAGGACGGAAAAAGGAGAAAGTATAGTAAAACAAGACATGGCCGTAAGAATAAATAAGCCGGCATGTCGCTCACTCAAGTCGTCATTAGTGGTCCGGAATACCTCCTGCCTTAGTTGGCGCCCTACCATCACAGCGAAGCATGAAGCTGTCTCTGTCCCGATGAGCTGCGTATGCCTTTGGCCTTTGATGGGGCGCCAATCAACCGTCATTGGTGCGGGTTTATTTAAAAAAAAACGACAGCATAATTACCTGATATTCACGCG
>JBEBWN010000230.1:0-6572 GCA_040392235.1 Taibaiella helva
GGGCGATGTGCAACAATATTTTATTGATAAAGGTGTACGCAATTTCTATTCGGTGTCCATTTCCGGTTACCATATTGCGGAAGCGGGAGCTAACCCCATTTCCCAATTGGCCTTCACATTGGCTAACGGCTTTACATTTGTAGAGTATTACCTGAGCAGGGGAATGCATATTGATGATTTTGCCCCTAACCTGTCTTTTTTCTTCAGTAATGGTGTTGATCCGGAGTATAGTGTTATTGGCCGGGTGGCCCGGCGTATCTGGTCGAAATCCATGAAGTTTAAATACGGAGGCAACGAACGGAGCCAGATGTTGAAATACCATATTCAAACCTCAGGCCGTTCCCTGCATGCGCAGGAAATTGATTTTAATGATATCCGTACAACACTTCAGGCGCTTTACGCTATTTACGATAACTGCAACTCTTTACATACCAATGCTTACGACGAAGCCATTACAACGCCTACAGAAGAAAGTGTTCGCAGGGCTATGGCAATTCAGTTGATCATTAATAAGGAGCTCGGATTGGCTAAAAATGAAAATCCTTTGCAGGGCGCATTCATCATAGAAGAGCTGACCGACCTGGTGGAAGAAGCTGTTATGACAGAATTTGACCGCATAACAGAAAGAGGAGGCGTATTAGGAGCTATGGAAACGATGTACCAGAGAGGTAAGATACAGGAGGAAAGCCTTTACTATGAAACCCTGAAGCACACGGGCGATTATCCTATTATTGGTGTTAATACTTTCCTGAGTTCCAAAGGTTCACCAACGGTGATACCTTCCGAAGTGATCCGTTCTACCACAGAGGAAAAAGAATTCCAGATTGATAATGTTCAGAAGCTCTGGAACGGAAGCGGCGAAAAAGGACAGGAAATGCTGCGTCATTTACAGCAGGTAGCCATAAGGAATGAAAATATATTCGAGGCCCTGATGGAAACCGTTAAGTATTGTTCACTGGGACAGATTACACAGGCATTATTCGAAGTTGGGGGCCAATATCGCCGTAATATGTAAGCCTGGTTGGGTAAAAAAAAGCTGTTAGGGGAAACCGGCATGCGATGGAGAACTTTTTTCTTGTGGAGGAACTGCTGTTTTGATGGCAGGACTTATTGAGGGAAAAGTTCTCCTGTTTTGACCGGGGCAGTATTGCCGGTCTTTATAAAGGCTGTTTAATATGGAAATATTTTAATCACACTCAATTTTTTGGCTATGTATAGATATGTACTTTTATTGCTTTCGCTATTGGCTACCTTTTTTTATAGTGGCTGTTCCAAAGACGGTGCCGTTAACATCTTTTCTATTGAAGATGATAAGCAATTAGGCCTGCAAACCAAGCAGATGATTGAAAACAACCCATCGGAGTATCCTATTCTGGATCCAGGGCGGTATGCCAGTGCATATAACTACCTGAACGCTATGCGCGACGAATTGCTGAACAGCGGCCAGGTTGTACATAAAGATGATTTCGGTTGGGAAGTGAAAATTATTCAGCGGGACGATATTGTAAATGCTTTCTGCACACCGGGAGGATACATTTATATTTATACCGGGTTGATCAAATACCTGGATCATAAATCTTCGTTAGCCGGCGTATTAGGACATGAGATGGCTCATGCCGACAAGCGCCATTCCACCAACCAACTGACGAAGAAGTATGGCGTGCAAACTTTGCTGGACATTCTGCTGGGCGACAACCAGAACCTGTTAACACAAATAGGAACAGAACTGGTATCCTTAACTTTCAGCCGTAGCGACGAATCACAGGCAGATGAATATTCGGTAGCCTACCTCTGTCCTACAAAATACCATGCCGATGGAGCGGCCGACTTTTTTCAGAAAATAGCCGATCAGGGAGGAAGCTCCGTACCTGCATTCTTAAGCACGCATCCGAGCCCCGACAACCGGATACAAAATATCCAGCAACACGCTTTAAATAAAGGTTGCGTAGCCACCATCGACAACCAGGAGAACGATGCATCCTACAGCCAGTTTAAGAATAGCCTTCCTTAAAGCCTTTCAAGAGCTGAAAGAATGATTGGATGAAACTAAACAATTGGCTCTTTTGTCATCTAGCTGTAAATAAATTTGTAAGGAATAGTAGATAATCGATAATGTTTTTATATATTGTTCCCACAAAAGGGTTTTAGTGTTCCGGGACCGGTAGAGCATTATATTGTAATGCATGAGCAGGAAGGATCTGAATACATATTGCAGCTGCCTCCCTAATACCCGACCCGTATTTTGTTATAATTTTCTGGATAAGATGAGCATTATTTCTCCGGCAATAAAGCGGTTCATGAAATTGCGGTTAAGCGCAATAGACAACTTTGCCCTGAATCCCGTTGACACGCAGAAACAAGTGTTTAATTATCTTATTGGTTCTGCTCAGTTTACCGAGTATGGTAAGCAGTACGACTTTGAGCAGATCAATTCGATTAAGGAATTTAAAGAACGTGTTCCCGTTAATGACTATGATTCCTTAAAGCCTTACATCGAGAAAATCCTTTCCGGCTCTCAAAATGTGTTGTGGCCCAGTCCAATTAACTGGTTTGCAAAAAGCAGCGGTACAACCAGCGATAAAAGCAAGTTTATACCGGTCAGTAAAGATTCTTTGGACGATACCCATTTTAAATCGGGAAAGGACGTTCTTTCCCTTTACCTGCGGCAGTTTCCCAATAGTAATATGATGAATGGCAAATGCCTGACCATAGGCGGAAGCCACCAGGTCAACCACTTGGGTAAGGAATCTTTCTATGGCGACCTTTCGGCGGTTATGCTGCAAAATATGCCTTTCATGGGGCAGGTAATGCGTGCCCCAGAATTGTCAGTAGCCCTGATGGACGAATGGGAGGCTAAGCTGGAAGCAATGATCTACAGTGTATTTCATGAAAATATAACCTTCATAGCGGGCGTACCCACCTGGACATTGGTATTGATTAAAAGAATACTGGAAATCTCGGGGACCAATAATCTGCACGATATATGGCCTAACCTGGAACTTTATATTCATGGTGGTGTAAGCTTTACACCTTACCGCAAACAATTCGAAGCCCTTATTCCATCTCCGGCTATGCATTATATGGAGACCTATAACGCATCGGAAGGTTTTTTTGCCGCCCAGGATGATATTCAGGAAGAGGGTATGCTTTTATTCTTAAACCATGGCATTTACTATGAATTTATGCCGATGGAAGAGTATGGGAAAGAGCATCCTCAAACTTTAGGTCTGCGGGAGGTTGAAGCAGGTACCAATTATGCCCTGGTGATCAACACCAACGGCGGCTTGTGGCGTTACCTGGTAGGCGACACTATCCAGTTCACCTCCCTTGCCCCTTTCCGTGTGAAAGTGAGCGGCCGTTTGAAGCATTTCATAAATGCATTTGGCGAAGAAGTTATTGTTGATAACAGCGACTATGCCATTGCAGCCGCTTCAAAAGCAACCGGTGCTATAGTGAACGATTATACCGCTGCGCCCATTTATATGAGTGGTCATGAAAATGGCGCACATGAATGGATCATTGAATTTGAGCACTTGCCGGTAGCGCTCGATATCTTTGTGCAGGAAATGGATAAGGCATTGCAAAGCATAAATAGCGATTACGAAGCCAAAAGGCATAAGGATATTGCTCTGCGCATGCCGGTAGTACACCAGATACAGAAGGGGGGCTTTAATGCCTGGCTCAAGAGCAAGGGCAAATTAGGGGGCCAGCACAAGGTGCCCCGGTTAAGCAACGAAAGGAAATTCCTGGAAGAGATACTCCGGTTTATCGCGTAATTCCGGGAGAAATTCTACCGGGACTGTATTCCGCTCCTGTCTGCAATTTTACTGGTTGTTATCCGAAGATTGTTTTTTTTGCTGCATAACCGGAGGTTGCGGCGCATATTTTCGTGCTGTAGATTCAAAAAAAGCATTAAACTTTTCGTGTTCTTCCGGGCTTAATTTAGCCATCCAATCCTGCGATTTAGACGACCATTGAGCAATACGCGCGGAAAATCCCTGTATGGCGGTTGCGTCATTTGTACGTAACCCCGGCCCGAATTGGTCCATTATGGCTTTAAATTCAGCAATGCCTTTATTGGCTTCTTCCTGTTCGAAATGGGGAACGTCCTCCTCATTCTGTTCTTTTTTTTGTCCGTTGTCTGTTAAAAGCTCGGGCATTATATAAACCATAGCTCCCGAGCGAGGCAGGAAAGAACAAGACATACCTGCGCAAAGTAATAAATAGACAAGTTTTTTCATATGGTTTATGCTTTTGTGCAGATCAAAGATAAGTGAAAATCATATCCTGTATTTTATTCCTCCGGTTCTTAACCAGGGAAAAACACTTTGGATGACAAGCGGTGCTATGATAAGATAAGAGAATGGTCAATAACAAATACTTTTTGGGGTTTTTGATTTTGTTTTAAACTATTTATGTTTTGCTTCGTCGAACTAACTTTTGTTTGGGAGTTGCTATTGCCATCCTTTGTCCGGCGTATTTTTGCAGAGATATTGAACGATAACCCGGATATATGGGGCAGAATAAAATGAAATTAGGAGCCACTAAGAAAAAATGCCTAATACCTGATTAATGAGTTTACCTTCTTTTGCCCTAAAAAGGCCAGTATTTGCAGTTGTAGCCAATATATTTATTTTAATTTTTGGCATTATCGGGTTCAAATTTTTAGGAATCCGCGACTACCCGTCCATAGATCCGCCCATTATCAACGTACGTACCAGCTACGCGGGCGCCAACCCGGATATTATCGAGTCGCAGATCACAGAGCCTCTCGAAAAGTCGATCAACGGCATTGCCGGTATCAGTAATATATCGTCGGTAAGCAGCCAGGGAACCAGTAATATAACTGTAGAGTTTGAACTGGGCGAGGACTTAGAGGCGGCAGCCAATGATGTGCGGGATAAGGTATCGCAGGCATTGCGTAATCTTCCTCAGGATATTGACGCACCGCCCGTGGTATCGAAGGCTGATGCCAACTCTTCGCCCATCCTCTCCATGACGGTACAGAGCAATACCCGGAACCAATTGGAATTGAGCGACTATGCCGAAAATGTATTGCAGGAAAAACTGCAGACCATTCCGGGGGTAAGTAGCATACAGATATGGGGGCAAAAGCGATATGCTATGCGTTTGTGGATAGATCCGGCCAAAATGGCGGCCTTTAATGTTACTTTTAGCGACGTTCAGGCGGCACTGAATAAGCAGAACATAGAGTTGCCATCGGGCAAGGTGGCTGGCAACCAGACCGAACTTTCGGTAAGGACAATAGGGCGCCTGCAAACGGAAGAGGATTTTGAGAACCTGATCATTAAAAATGTTGGAGGTGTAGATGTGCATTTCCGGGATGTAGGCGATGCTATTCTGGGACCGGAGAACGAAGAAACTATGCTGAAGGAAAGCGGTGTGCCCATGGTGGCACTGGCAGTAATACCGCAACCGGGGTCAAATTATGTGGCCATTTCCGAAGAATTCTATAAACGGTTCGAAACTATAAAAAAAGATATTCCTGCCGATATTAAGCTGGATATCGCCATGGATAATACACAGACCATTAAAAAGTCTATAAGCGAAGTTGAAGAAACAATTTTTATAGCCTTCGGCCTGGTTGTGCTCATTATTTATATTTTCTTCCGTGATCTGTTGATTTCGATAAGGCCCCTGGTTGATATTCCGGTCAGTTTGGTAGGCGCCTTTTTTATCATGTACCTGATGGGCTTTACCATTAATATCCTTACGCTTCTGGCAATAGTACTGGCTACGGGTCTGGTGGTCGACGATGGTATTGTGGTGGCAGAGAATATTTATAAGAAAATGGAAGGAGGCATGGATAAGCGCCGTGCCGCCAAAGAGGGTAGTGAGGAAATCTATTTTGCTGTTATCGCTACGTCGATTACACTCGCTATCATTTTTCTGCCTATCGTTTTTTTACAGGGCTTTACCGGACGGTTGTTCCGTGAATTTGGTATCGTGGTTGCAGGAGCGGTGCTGATATCCTGTTTTGTGTCGCTCTCTCTGACACCGGTACTGAACGTATATCTTTCCCGGAAAGATGCTACCAAGAAATCGCGTTTTTATGTTAAGACCGAACCATTCTTTGCCGGGATGGAAAATAAATACAAAAAGGCGTTGGAATGGATAATGGGGCATCGCTGGATAGCTACTACCTGTATGATATTGTGTCTTGCAGCTATTTATTTTTTCGGTTCAGGACTGAAAAGCGAATTGGCGCCGCTGGAAGACCGTTCCCGTTTCCGGCTCGCCATGAATGCTCCGGAAGGAACGGCCTTTGATGCCATGGATAATTACGTGAACCAGGTAGCGCAGTTTGTAATGGATTCGGTGCCCGAGCGGCAAACGGTATTGACCGTTACAGCCCCTGGCTTTAGTGGCGCGGGAGCTGTAAACTCGGCTAATGGCAACATCAGGCTCACCGACCCCTCGGAAAGGCATCGCTCCCAGGACGAAATTGTGCAATCGCTAAACCGCTCCCTGAAGCAGTTTAACTTTGGTCAGGCCTTTGCTATCCAGGAGCAAACGATAGCTGTGCAAAGGGGAGGAGGTAGCCGGCTGCC
>JBEBWN010000231.1:0-6570 GCA_040392235.1 Taibaiella helva
GCGGATACTTTATACACTGGGGGATGCACCCAATTGAGTTTAACAGCAGACCCTAGATTATTTTTCCTATTGTTTTTAATCGCAGCTGATTGAAATACTGGGTTAAGTTTTCTTTAATCCAGGCGTCTATGACTTAATAAATCACAAATTCAATGATAATCAAATTATAGAAAATAAAAAACAACCTCTTTTTGATACAATAATTTGTACACCCTACCTGCAAGGGCTGAATGTACGTTAAAAAGGGGTACACAATTTTGTACATCCCGTCCGGAGGGGCTTGTATAATACCATTATCATAGGCCACACAAGGACAACTTTCACGAAGGCTACCTTTGGATAGCAAGCCTTCACTTTTTATGCTTCCCCTGGGCTTCCGGTTTTTGCATCACCGTTACCCATTCGTCCAGGTTAATGGTAAAAGGCATATTACCGATCTGCACCACTGCTTTTTTCCCTTTTATTTCGGTGAGTCGTCCAACCTGGTGATTCACCGTATGCCGTACCAGGTCGCCTTCCTGGGCTGGTTTTCCGGTCACTTTAAATTTTTTATCCGCTTTTTTGGCGGCTGCAACATTTTGTTCTATTTGTTTACGCCGGAATAGTATTTTCTCGGCCGATTGGATCACTTCGTTTTTATTCTCATTTTTTTTCCAATCATGGATGATCTGCTTTAGTTTACGTTCGGTATCGCGCAGGTATTCCAACTCTTCTTTTTGATCTTATTCTGGAGCTTGAGCGTTTCATAGTGCTGTTTCAGACGTTCTTTATCCGTAAGTTGTTCGTACCGGTCCTTCAGTTCCTCGTTTTGACGGATCATTTTATCCAGGTACTTCTCCTTATCATTCAGTCGTACAGATTGTTGCTCTGCTTTATGGAGCATGGTATCGAGCTTCACATGTCCCCGGTCTGTCAGCTGCCGGGCCCTGTCAATCACCTTTTCCGGTAATTGCGTTCGCTGGGCAATAGCAAAAGTATAGGAGCTGCCCGGCTTACCTATTGCTAACTGGTACAGCGGCTCCAGGCGCTCTTCGTCGAATGCCATTGCCCCGTTAAGGATACCGGGCACCTTGCCTGCCATAACCTTCAGGTTCAGGTAATGGGTAGTGATGATACCCAACGCCTTTTTTTGAGCCAGTTCCTCAACGATCGCTTCCGCAAAAGCTCCGCCCAGATTAGGGTCGGAGCCGCTACCCAATTCGTCGATAAAGAACAGCGTTTTACCATTGGCGAAGTCCAGGAAATATTTCATGTCCTTCAGGTGCGCGCTATAGGTGCTCAGCTCATTTTCTATCGACTGGGTGTCCCCTATGTGCACCATCATTTGTTTAAAGATGCCCATTTCTGATGTCTCGTCCACCGGTACCAGCAAGCCTGCCTGCAACATGAGTTGCAGTAACCCAACGGTTTTCATTGATACTGTTTTACCGCCGGCATTCGGCCCACTGATCATCAATATACGTTGTTTGCGGTCCAGGGTAATATTCAAGGGTACCGTCGGCTTGTTTAAGCGCTTATTGTGTAAAAGCAGTAAGGGATGGTAAGCTTTACATAACTGCAGCGAAGGGTGCGCGGTCAGTCGCGGCATGGCGGCGTTCAGGTCCAGCGCTAATAAGGCTTTGGCACGGACGAAGTCATACAGCCCGCTTAAATGATAATAAGATGCCAGCTGCTGCTGAAACCCCGACAACTGCGCTGTAGTTTGTGATAAGATACGCTGTATCTCCTTATGTTCGGACCGCTCCAGGGCAGAAACTTCGTTATTCAGTTCAATAGTTTCTTCCGGCTCGATAAAAACGGTTTTGGCACTGTCGCTTTCTCCGTGCAGGATCCCCTTTACAATTCTTTTATGCTCGGCAAAAACGGCCACTGTTCTTCTTCCGCTCAGGAAACTTTCCGATATATCGGCCAGGTATCCCTGCTTATTGAGTTTACGCAGGATCGATTCGAAGGTCTTGCGCAATTGCTGCCGTGTTTTCTCCAGCTCGCTGCGGATATGCATCAGTTCCCTGGAAGCATTGTCTTTTACCTGGCCTGCATCATCTATTACCTCGTTAACAATGTCCACAATTTTCTTTTCGAACACGATATGTTCAGCAAGTAGCCTGAGCTCCGGATAAAGGGAACCCTGGTTCTTAAACCAGTGTAATATATCGCGGATATTCAAGGCCAGGTTACGGAAGGCCAGTAGTTCTTCGCCTTTCAGTATCGCCCCCGGAATGCTTAGGTATTTTAATTCCCGCTCAACATTCCGTGTAAAATCGTTGGGAAAATGATGGTTACCGTCTAATGCATTCTTATACTCCTGGGTTTGCAAAAGGTTACGTTGCAAATAGTCCAGCCGGGTATGAAACCGTATTTGTTCTACATGGTTCCGGGCAGCGTCCGTCCGGCATTTTTCGTACAATAATATCTTGATCTTGTTAAATTCCAGCTGTTCCAGGGCCTGTGCCGGGTAAGTTAATAGCATGGTTTATTTTTATTTACAGAACCGGGCTGATTTTCGGAACCCGGCAAAAAATCAAAAAATAAGCACAAAAAAGAATAGCGGCCTTATATATGGTATATATAAACGCCGCTATCCGTATAATGCTTTCACCGGTTAATTATTATGCTTTCATTTTTTTCAATGAAGGCAATCTTGCCGGTATTAGTCAATAGTAATGGTGTCATTCAAGTCATTATCCACCAGGATACGACCGCAATGTTCACAAACAATGATCTTTTTACGTTGTTGAATCTCCGCCTGGCGTTGGGGAGGGATGATATTAAAGCAACCTCCGCAGGAGTCGCGCAATACCGGTACAACAGCAAGTCCATTGCGATAGCTGGTGCGGATACGCCGATAAGCCGTCAGCAGGCGTTCTTCCACTTTCTCCTTGGCCGCATCTGATTTCTTAGTCAGCTCAGTTTCTTCTTTTTCTGTTTCCTGGATAATTTTATCCAGCTCTTTTCTTTTCAGGTCCAGTACTTCCTGCTTGCCTTCCAACTGGCTTTGGGTTTGTAAGCGGGTATTCTGTGCTTCCTGCAAACGCACGGCAGCATCCTTAACATGTTTGTCGCAAAGCTTCATTTCCAGTTCCTGGATCTCCATTTCCTTGGTAATGGCCTCAAACTCACGGCTATTCTTTACATTGTCCTGCTGTTTCTCATATTTTTTGATCAGGGCTTCCGCTTCTTTTTTTGCGTTCTTCCTGCTCTCAATATATTCCTCTACGCTGTTCACCTCTGATTCTATATTCGCTACACGGGTCTGCAATCCTTCCACCTCATCTTCCAGGTCATGCACTTCCATCGGCAGTTCCCCTTTCAATGTTTTGATTTCATCTCTTTTAGAATCTATTTTCTGTAAAGTCAAAACCGCCGTTAGTTTTTCCTCTATTGAAAAATCTTTTGCTACAGTAGCCATATATTATAAAAAATAATTTAAAGGATTGGTATTCACCTCCGTGAAAAGAAGGGCGAAATTAGGGAATTTTTTCTTTAATATTTCAGAAAAAATTTCTATAGTATAGCGTTCGCTTTCATAATGGCCGATGTCGGCAATGACTATTTTCTGTTCCGCATCAAAAAACTGGTGATACTTAAAATCTGCCGTAACAAAAATGTCCGCACCGGCCGATAGGGCGTCGGGCAACAAAAAACTACCGGAACCACCACAAACCGCCACCCGCTGTACCATATCGCGGTGAAAAGCGGTATGCCTGATACAAGCCAGGTCCATTTTTTGCTTAAGATACGGCAAAAATTCAGATGCCGGCACAGGCACTTCCAGCTCACCGATTAGTCCGGCGCCCAGGTTTGGGTTATCATTCTCAAGGCGTACCAGTTCATAAGCAACTTCTTCATAAGGATGATGCGCTTTGAGCAGCGCTACAGCGGTATGCGCTAAATGCCGGGGCACTAATATTTCCAGTTTCCACTCCGCTACGGTTTCCCGGCCGCCTCCCGCCTCGCCAATAAAAGGTTGGCTTTGTGCCGATCCCCTGAACGTTCCGGTACCGGCGCTGCTGAAGCTACATTCCCGGTACTCGCCCATACTGCCCAATCCGGCTTCAAAAAAGGCGTTGCGCAGCGGTTCCAGGGCTTCATCAGGACAATAAGTGTACAACTTATACAAGGCCTGCCGGGCCGGCGCCAAAACCGACGTGTTTTGCAGCAATAATTTTTCAGCAATTTTATGGTTGACACCGTTGCGCACATTATCCAGGTTAGTATGCGCCGCGTAAATAACAATGTCATGTTTAATAGCCTTCAACAGCACTCTTTCTACATAATTCTTTCCTGTAATACGTTTCAGTCCCGAAAACAGCAGGGGGTGGTGGCTAATTACCAGGTTACATTCTTTCCGGATGGCTTCTTCTATCACCGCTTCAGTTACATCCAAGGCCAGCAGAGCGGCCCGCGCCTCCTGGTTCACATCGCCTACCTGCACGCCGCAATTATCATAATTTTCCTGGTAGGCTAATGGCGCGAATTGTTCTATTTCAGATATCAGGTTTTTAATTTTCATCGCCTTTACATTTTCTATTTGAAGTATAGAATGGCCTCAAAGTTAAGCCTTTCTGTTACAGCGGCAGGATTTGTAAGCGCCGGATAAGCGCTTTTCTGCTTATTTTTGATGTCCAATGAATAAGCCGGTACGCATTCGCATTAAAGAAAACAGCTGGATAGCTCGTCTGGCCGCCTGGAAGCTGGGCACGCGTACTGTTGCCATTACCTTAGGGCGTACCATTCACCTGCACCGCGCCAGTAGATCTACTTTCCTGCAAAACCCGCCCTGGATTCGCCATGAATTAATGCATGTACGGCAGTTTCAGCGTTATGGCCTCCTGCGCTTCCTTTTGCTGTATACCTGGGAGAGCCTTAGAAAAGGCTACCGAAACAACAAGTGGGAAATAGAAGCACGCGCTGCCGAGCGGGACGACAGTATATTAGACACCTTTGATTTCCAGGATAAACGGCAACCTACCCTCCCCGGGTCTTAGAACGCTGTAATCGCTTCGCCAACAATAAAAAAGCTACCGGTCACCAGTATGATATCGTTTTCATCGGCATTTTCGCGCGCCGCAGCCAGTGCTTCCTGCACGCCGGGCCAGGCCAGGCCCTGCAAACCTTGTTCGGCGGCAAGTATTTGCAATTCATCGGCAGGAAGCGCCCGGGGCACCTTAGCATGACAGAAATAGAACTCGGCTGTTTCGGGAAACAAACGGAGCGCTTCAGCAACATCCTTATCTTTCACAAAACCACAAACAACAAGTAACTTGCCCTTCTCGCTTCCGGCCTTTTCGTTCAATGCAGCCAGGTTTTCCATAAGATAGCGCATGCCGGCGGGATTGTGCGCTACATCCAGCACAATATCGGGAGCTTGCTGTACCCAATCCCATCGTCCCCGGAGACCTGTAAGCGACTTTACCTGCCTGAGGCTGTCCAGCACCAATTCCCGGGGCAATTGCCATCCCAGCTGTTGCAATACCATACAAGCTGTTAAAGCTGTTTTTATATTATGCGATTGATAGCTGCCCAGCAGATCGGTTTCCAGTTTCAGCAATTCCCGCGCTGGTCTATACAAAGCTTTGAAATATTGCAACCTGTTGTCCTGCTGCACCCGTACAAGGTCCCATAGGGTATCGGCATATACAATACTGGTCTGGCAGGCCAATGCCGCCCTGAAAAAGACCTGCTCGGTTTCGTCGTGGCTTTCGCCGATCACAACAGGCACCTTATTCTTGATAATGCCCGCCTTTTCTGCTGCTATCGCTGCCCTTGTATCGCCCAGGATCTGGGTATGGTCCAGGTCAATATTGGTGATAACCGATAATATAGGTGTAATAATATTCGTGCTGTCGAGCCTACCTCCTAAACCCGTTTCAATAACTGCTATGTCTACCTGCTCTTCGGCGAAAGCGGTAAAAGCCATAGCCACGTTCAGTTCAAAATAAGATGGTTCGATCGCTTCTATTTCTTTTTGAGTGCGCTCAACAAACTTCACCAGGAACCCGGGCGAGATGGGTTCTCCATTGATTCTTATTCGCTCCCGTATATCGACCAGGTGCGGCGAAGTATACAAACCAGTTTTATAGCCGGCTTTCTGCAGAGCAGCCGCTATCATATGGCTGGTGCTGCCTTTGCCATTAGTGCCTGCTATATGCACTGCCGGGAATTTCAGATGAGGGTTGCCCAATGCAGCACATAAGAGGGTGATATTATCTAACCCCTTTTTGATGGCTGCGCTACCCACATGTGAAAACATAGGAAGACGTTGCATTAGATATTGTACCGCCTCATCATACGAATCCATTGAATACAATTTAATTATGAATAAGATTAGCAAACATAAACTATATCCTGCAAAAATAGTGGTTCCGCCTTACCCCTACATCTTAGGGTAGGTACAAAATATATTTTTGACAGATCATCAATTAACCCGTAACTTCAATGCCTCATTTTTTACATATATCATATACATATAATAGTATTTCACTTACTTTGGAATGATATACTGAATTAAAAAAAATCAGGCAATAAACAAAATTTAATAAGTAAAAATGAAAAAGACTGTACTTGTAC
>JBEBWN010000232.1:0-6537 GCA_040392235.1 Taibaiella helva
GCGTGCCTTTCGTCCCTAAAAAATTCAAAGAGCTTAATTTGACTGAATAGAGTTAGGTATTTTTCTTTTTTATTTTAAGGAAAACACCTAATTAAGAGGTAGGCCTGGCGCCGGAAGACTTCAATTTTTTACCTTTAATCTTTGCGATGAGTTTTGATATGGTATAGTCTGATTTCTTGTCAATCTTCAGGCGGACCTTTTTTCGGGAGCCGGAAATAAAATGTACATTATTTTGCCACTTATAGCTGTACCTTTTGACCATGAAGCAGTCCATTTTGCAGCGATGCTGAACCTGCCGGTGGGGCAACCATTGAAACGGAACGGTATACTTCAGGGAAAATTTTGGGGTTATTGTATTGATAAAGCGCGTAGAGGGGAGAAAAGATGTAGTTTTAACTGTAAAGCCCCGGTTGCGGGCAAAAACGAAAGATAATGAAGATCAGAGTAGGCATTACAGACGATCACCTGATCGTTACCCAGGGTATAACCATGATTTTAAAAGACCATCCCCTGGTCGATCTGTGCCTGATAGCTCATAATGGTGCAGAGTTGCTGCAAATGCTAAAACAGCAGGAGCTGGACGTATTGCTGCTCGATATTCAGCTGCCAGACCGGCAGGGTGATGAACTGGCCGCTTTGGTTAGCCAGCAGTACCCGGATATTGCGGTTGTTGCATTGACTAACATGGACCAATCTTTCCACGTACGCAATATGTTCCGTAATGGCGTTAAAGGTTATTTGCTAAAAAGCGCCAGCGCACAAACCCTGGTCGAAGCTATAGAAACGGTATTACGTGGAAAGCAGTATATAGATACCGCTTTACGCGAAAAAATGGCGTTCGAACTGGTAGATCTTCATCATAGCCATAACAAGCCCACTTTAACCAAAAGGGAGCGACAGGTGCTTGAATATATTGCTGACGAGAAGACCAGCCAGGAAATTGCGCAGCTACTAAATCTCAGCCAAAGCACTGTCGAAAATCACCGGGTAAGCCTGTTCTTTAAATTCAGCGTAAAGAATGCTGCCGGCTTGGTTCGAAAAGCTATACAGTTGGGTATGATAAACTGAAACACACTTTGTTTACTTCCGACGGCAAATACACACAGGTTTAAGGCCTGTTATTTACATACCGGTCTTAAACCTGGACTGTGCAGCTTTATCAGCGCCGTAACTATAAGTGAATCGGGAATATTCAACAGGGCTTCCGGCTTCCTGGAGAATAGATGGTTTCCGACAGATTAAATTGCTCAGCACTATTGGATCCGGGCGATTCTTTTTCGTATTCCCTTCTAATCAAACCAGCCGAAGGGTCAGTGGCGTACTACCAATTTACTGCTTGTCTTTTGTGCACCATTGTGTAGCTCTATAAAGTAAAGACCATTACTAAGTGAGCTGATATCTATTTCCAACTGTTCTCCCTCGCGGTGTGTTGTGCTGACGTAGCCTAACGATTGCACTGTTTTGCCCAGGATATTTCTTATGGTAATGTGCGTTTCCTTTTCCCCATGATACAGATAGGAAATCAAGCTGATTTTGGAACTTGCAGGATTGGGGAATATGTTGAACTGCACAGCCGGTTTATCAATAGTGGTAAGGGCGGTTGATCTGCCATCGATATAAACACCATTGCAGGCCTCGTTCAGCTCTGGCTCCGGATCGCGATAGCTGATCTCCCGGAGTGCACCATTTATCTCAGCCTGGGTGCTTGGGTCTGACAGTACCTCCAGGCATACATAAGTTCCGCTTATACTGCCGGGCGCCGCCTCCAGCATTATAGAATCTTTGAAGATTTCCAGTTGCTCGCCTTTCGCTATCCCCTTCGGCAGTGTCATAACCTTTACGTCCAGTACGGTCGTCGTGTTAATTTTGGTTACAAATACCAGGGTATCTCCGGCAACCAGGTCGTCTGGACCATTATTCAAAACCGAACCGATTATGGGTGTCCGGATACCGGAGCGAAGCGTATCAGCAGGATAAGGGGTATTAAATAAAATGTCCATATTGATCGATCTTTTTTGTCCGAAAGAGAAGAAAGCCGACAGCATTAAGGTTGTAAAGGCAGTATGCCTGATCATAAATTTACGCATAGTTATTATTGTCCTATATTGATGAAATGAAGGCCTTACCGGCATTTTGTTCTTTTATTTTACCAGGGTAACATTTCCCCCGTACTGGTCCCAATTGCCGTTTTTATACCGGATCTCTATGCGGTAAATATATACGCCGGCTAAGGGCTCGCCGTTATCAATGCGGCCGTCCCAACCCCTTGTATCTGTCGAATGACTTGTGAAAACAGCCTGGCCCCAACGGTTAAAGACTAGCATTGTCAACTGTGTTATGCTACCGGGTAGCGGAACGATGGGCAAAAAAAAGTCGTTTAAACCATCTCCGTTCGGGCTGAAGACATTGGGAATGTCCGTGTGACAACCCTTGTTTATCCTGATCCGTGCCGTCCCGCGACAGGTTTGTTCCGCGCGCTGAACAAGGTCAGGTTGTATTGGCCGGGCTGCGACACCTTCAGATGGGCTGTGGTGTCGCCGGTGTTCCATAAATACCGGGCATTTGCCTGTCCGGTAGCCCGGTTGTATAGGTCGAGTGCGGCTGACTGGGGACATAGTGTTTGATCAGGACCCAGATCGACAAGGGGGGGCGCATATACCCTGATACTATCGGAGAAATGGCGTTCCGCGCAGGCCCGGAACCTTGCTTTTAGTTGAATATTCATGAGCCCCTCTTCATCATAGGCATGGCCTAAGGGGCCTGGATATCCCGTGTTCAGCATATTGCCATCCCCCCAATCCCAGTTAAGGCTTAAGATTGCGCTGTCCGCCAGGGGTTCCAGTAAAACGCGGTCGCCTTTACATAGCGCACTCCTATCCTTCTTAAAAAAGAAGGTGTCTATCGGTGCATCGACGGTAATTGTTTTTGAGGCAGAGTCATTACAAATAGCTCCCCGGGCCAGCAGGCGTATCATATAGGTGCCCGGTTCGCTGTAAATGTGTTGCGGATGAGTTAGCGTAGAAGTCTGCCCATCGCCGAAAAACCATTCTAAGACGGTGAAATGTTCATCAGCCGTATTATATAGCGAGAGCGTATCTCCCTGGCATAATATTCTGTCGGAAAGCCGGAAGGATGCTGCAAATGCTTCTTCGGATATTGTAAATGGGATCAGCGTATCGCAGGAGTCGGCTGTCCTGACCCAGACGGTATAAGAGCCGGCTGCCAACCCTTTCACGCTGTCGACCGTAGCAAGGGTATCCCTTCCTTCCCTGATCCAGGCGTAGCGGTAACGGTTTGGGTTTACAGACACAAGTGCCCGGGCCTTGCCATTTGATGCATTCCTGCAGGATGGTGTTATCTCGAGCAGAGGCAATTGCCCCTTGGGCTCAGGAACTATAAAGGTGTCACTATGAAAAACGCAGGGTTCTGTTTTATAAGTTACCCAGTACGTTCCGGGCAGTTGCACGGGATTATCTGCCTCAGCTCCTCCACTGCTCCAACGGAAATCCCGGCCATAGGCCGGAGCCTGTAATAAGCGCATTCCAGGCCAGCATTGGACGGCAATCTGGTGCAGCAAGTGCTCTGCGGTGTCCGTACGTATCAACGGCACAGCATTGGGCAGGGCATAGCTGGGCGAACTGCCCGGGGGAAAAGCAATGCCTTGGGTGTCGATATCGCATGCGCCGGCATAGAGATCCGGCAAATTAATGATACCAAGATTGCGCCCCCGGTAACCGGGGAAATAAAGCTTGCCATCTGGCCCGCATTTTAACTTGCTAAAGGCGTCAACGGGTGCGAGACGAACCCTCGAAGCGCCGGGGTTGGTCGCTTTCAGGTCGAATTGGAAGATATAGGTATGGGTATAGTGATTTACGGCAAAAACTTTAGAACCATCGGGCGAGAAACAGCAACTGTAATAACCTGTTTTGTCATCTAATAGCAAACCATTGCTGAGTGTGCCATCGGAGGAATTAAAATCGAATATTTCTAATCCGCCACCGCTGGTCGAAAAACTGGCTGAAGCGATGCTTCGGCCATCAGAGGAGGGCATCAGTGTGCCCAGTACGTAGGCGTTTTGGTTGAAATGCCCTACTTTAGAAATAACGGCCTGCCTGCTGATGCCGGCTGCCGTTACCTCAAATGATTTAAAAAGGGCCGCTGTTCTGGAATGACTGATAATCCAGGCATTGCAGCCGCTGCCCGCTATTGCGGTTAGCTTTTCTGTTAGTTGGCTATCCAACAATACCGCTTTTTCACCTGCAACTACATCGCCCAGGCCACCATCCAGCGAAAGGTCTATTTTGCTATAATACAACAGTCCCGCTTTTGTCCCGTTTTCAACAGAGGTCAGGGACAATACATAATATTGTAAAGGCCTTTCGGGGATAGGTACAATCACCGTTCCCTGTGTTGAGCTTTGCGTAGGCGTACCCAAGGACAGATCTCTACCATTGGGCATGACTTTATAATTACGGTTCCAAACCTTGTCGCCGTCCGTATACAAAAGCAACTGCCCCGCCTGATTGCAGACGGATGCTCCGGCTTCTGCAAATGCCACCGTATTCATACGGATAAGGGTGGGAGGAATAGTGTTAAAATCCAGTCCATAATCTCCCAATACCCATACCTGCTCCTGTTGCGAGTAGGCTACGGTTATCCAGGACAGGCATAAAAAAGTCAATATTCTGCGCATGATCTTTATGGCAAACAAAAAATCTTTTACCACGTCCATAAAAGGTTTCAGTGGAGCGTTAATTTGCTGCTGCTGTTTATTGCCGCGTTAAGGTTACAACGAAATTAACAGCCTTCTATGGAACAGCCGATAGGTGAAGTACTCTATTTTTGAGAGTAGTTTCCGCATTTTGTGGTTCGGTTACAATGGCCTTTTTTTTAAGGGCACTTTGACCGTGAAAGCCAATGCCGGAAGTGCATCGTGTGCATTGCCCATAGTGGCCTGTCCGGTTCTGGCTTCCTTTTTGCAGCATACGGCACAAGTTCCGGGCCCTCCGGTAAAGCCGAACGTATTTATACTACCGGTTGTTCACACGGTTTATTTAAGAGCTACAATGGTAGAAATGTATAAGATGTATACTCTGTGACGATACCACAAACCGGGCAAGCTTTTTAGTAAGGCAGAGAAATCAGGCGGTAGTATTTTTCTATTCCACCAATCCCATTTCCAGCGCTTTGCGAACCAGTACTGCTATATTCTTTGCGTCCATTTTCAACAGGATGTTAAAACGGTAATTGTCTACTGTGCGTGTACTCAAAAAAAGTTTTTCTGCTATTTCCTGCGAACTGTCTCCATTCACAATACATTGTAAAATTTCTTTTTCCCGCTGCGTCAAATTTGATTTAGTGGATACTTCTCTTTTGATACGTAGGCCTGCCTTTTCCATTTTCTCCTTCATATAGGGTTGCAAAAAGAGACCACCGCTGTAAACCGTTTCTATGGCCTGCACCAATGTTACCTTATCCGTTGTTTTAAGCAAATAGCCCAAAACACCACGCCGCAACATATTTTGTACATGCAGGGAACTGTCAAAATTCGTTAAGGCTAATATTTTGAGTTCCGGGTATTTTTTGACCAGCAAAGGAGCCAGTTCGCCTCCCGATTTACCCGGTAGTTGAATATCCAGGAGCAATACATCCGGCAATTTTTCGTCCAGGCCTTTTAATAAAGCTTCTCCATCGGTATAGCTATCCATAATATGAATCGCATCATGTTATACTGCACAATATTGCCGATGATCTGCCGGGACAGTACCAGTATCTTTGGAAACCGGGAAATAATACCGGCAGAAGCTTGGCGGTTAAAGAACCGGGCATCTATTCAGTGGAAGTACGGAGCGCTTGTGGCTGCTATAATACGCAAACAATTAGCATTAAAAAAGATTGTTACCTGGATATACCTAGCGCCTTTAGCCCTAACGGAGATGGACAGAATGACTATTTTTTTTCCAGGATGTTAAAGGCCCGCGATATACACCGGTTTGAAATGCGGATCGTAGATCGCTGGGGACAATTGATGTTTGTTGCTAACGGTGCAGACGGTAGAGGCTGGGATGGTCGTTGTGCCAACCTGGATCAGCCGGCAGGCGTGTATATATACCAGGTGGATATCCGGTTTGGGAATGGCCGGCAGGAAAGCTATTCGGGTAATGTAACTTTATTGCGCTGATGCTGACGGGCCGAAGCAGGTCGATAAGCGCTGGGGACAATTTATTTTGGCCGGCTTGTGGCGGCCAGAGATCGCAGGCTCGTAAATAATACGTAGGATCTGCTGTTAAACTCAATTGGGTGCATCCCCCAATGTAGTTAAAGTATCCGCTATACGAGGTTAGATGATCAGGAAAGATCCAATGCCTGGTTATACTACAGCCGGCATAGCCGTATGGAGTATTCGTCTTCGAGTGGGCGGGTTTTTTTTGGGAGTGATGGCTTCGCTTTGATTACTGTTGGGGTTGATTTGTGCATGCAGACGGATTTGGATGTGAAACTAATGCCTTGATAAACGATCGGGCGGTAATGGAACTG
>JBEBWN010000233.1:0-6531 GCA_040392235.1 Taibaiella helva
CAACAGTAATCAAAGCGAAGCCATCCCTCCAAAAAAAAGAAACCCGCCCTCTTGAAGACGATACCCCATACGGCTATGCCGGATGTAATATAGCCAGACATTGGATCTTTCCTGATCATCTAACCTCGTATAGCGGATACTTTAACTACACTGGGGGATGCACCCAATTGAGCTTAACAGCAGCCCCTATTATACCGGCATCTATACCAGCGGCAGTTGCGATTCATTGCCGCCGACACCCGTGGCTATCGAAACCGAAATAGCACCAGAGAAAGGTTTCTACATCTATCTCAGCCCGGGACAAGATTACGATAAAGAGCATTACCGCACTTGCCGCTGATACAGATATTACCCTGGAGGATATAACCGGCAAAGTACTGAAGAAAAACATCAAGAAGGGAACGATAATTACGGGAATAGCCCTGGCTAATATTCCGCCCGGCATTTATATATTAAGTATGCGGGATAGCCAATCCCTTTTCAGCCACAAGTTGATTATTCAGTAGTACACCTTTACAATCTTTCCTCTTTTATATGAATCAATTTGCTTTGTATTTGTCCTCCGCCGCACAATATAGAAAGGGCTAATGATGTCATATTCATTAGCCCTTTCTATAAAAAATTGTTCGATTGTACTAATCTACCCAGTCGCAGATAAAAAGGTTGGTGTCGTTCGTACCGCCATTATTTCTATTCGAGCTAAAAATAAGCTTTTTGCCATCGGGCGAAAACATGGGGAAGGCGTCAAATCCGTTGTCCCTTGATATTTTTCGTAAATTTTCACCATCAAGGTCTACAATATAAATATTAAAGGGGAAGCCTTTCTTATACTCGTGATTAGAAGAGAAAATAATATGTTTACCATCCGGTGTAAAATTAGGCGCCCAGTTGGCTTGCCCCAATTGCGTCACTTGCCGCACATCCGATCCATCTGCATTAGCAACAAAAACCTCCATTTCTGTAGGCATTACCAAGCCCTGTGCCAATAACTCCTTATAGGCGGTAATGGCTTCCGGGGTTTTAGGGCGGGACGCCCGCCATACAATTTTAGTCCCGTCGGGAGAAAACCAGGCCCCTCCATCGTAACCCAGATCACGGGTGATCTGTTTCACGTTTTTCCCGTCGATATCCATCACATATAAATCCAGGTCCCCATTACGCATAGAAGTGAAGATAATCTTATCTCCCTTGGGCGAAACCACACCCTCTCCGTCATAACCCGGCTCATTTGTAAGTTGTTGCACGATGTTTCCATCCAGATCAGCGACAAACATATCATATGAATCATAAATGGGCCATACATACTTCTTCAACACATTGCGATCCGGTACGGGCGGACAATCTGCAGACCCGAGGTGGGTAGATGCATATTGAACATGCTTTCCATCGGGCATTACATAGGCACAAGTGGTACGTCCCTTACCCGTACTCACTAGTTTATAGCTGAAGGAATCTTTGGAGCTTCGGGGCAAGACGCCGTAAAAAATCTGATCGCAGGGAATGCCGTCTTTAGACGATGTACGCTGGAAAGAAACAGCCTTTCCATCTGCACTGAAATAAGCCTCTGCATTATCACCTCCGAATGTTAGTTGCCTGATGTTCTTAAAATGTTTCTCCCCTTCAAACAATAATGGATCGGTTACAACTGTTTTTTGTTGCGCATAAAGGGTTTGCCCCAACAGGCTAAGTCCGAACAGGACGGCGGCGTTAACTCTCATTATTTTTTTTTCGCGAAGGTAAGTATAATAGTCAAAATAACTTCCTCACGTACCGTCATGCCGACCAGCGTGGAGGCATCTCCCAGGCTTGGAAAAGTGGAAGTTATTTTGACCCAGTTACTAAGCATTATCCGTTACTCCGGCAGTTTCTTAGGGTGCATCGACAACGTTGCTCTCTTGTTTCTATACGCATTCATATGATACGACAGGATACCAAATCAACAGCCGCCGGAATACAAATTCCGGCGGCTGTTTCCTCAAGCATTTTTCGGGAGACGGGATGCCTAAAAGACATATTTTCCTTCCTGGTTATACATTACGGGTAGCAAAGTGTGGTTCTTCTCAAAATAATCGTAACCTGCCTTCAGGTTAATCCAGAAACGCTGCCGGGCCGTATCATCGGCATATTCCCGGCCCAGGAAATTTAAACCGGTTTTATTGAATCGTACCGGAAATACGTGGACAGGAATATTGGTTTGTCCGTTAAAGCGGGCATTCAGACAAAGTGTATAAATTTCCTGTATACCGGCGTCTTGCATAGGTAAGCACCCTACCGTAACACAACCGCCATGTATGTATATATCTCCGCCCGGCGTCATTTTATTACCCAGGATAAGATCCGAATAGTTAGGATAATTCAATAAAAGAGACAAGTAAAAGTCGCTCTTGGGATTAAAGTCAGAAATAAAATAAAATCCTTCAGGTACCTGCCGGTCACCTTCCCAGCGCTTAGGTCCTAATGAGCCGGACAGCGCACAAATTTTGTAATTTTTGAATAGGGAAAATGTATCTGTTCCAGGCTCCCTCACCCACACTTCAAATTCATTATGGGCCTTAAAGGCTCTTATATACATTTCTTTAGGCGGATACGTCAGTTTTTTCTCCTGAAATTCCCTTCTCAACAGCTGATCGTACTGTCCATAGGCTTTCGCCACTCTAGGGGCACTTAATTGATAATTCCGGAAAGTATTTACGTCTACCTGTTGTGCCGACGTTTTAAACGCACCCAACAACCACAAACAGGATACAAACACTCCAGACAACACTCGATTAATTCTCATTATGGGCAATAAACTTTCCGTAAAGTTAAGTGTAAAAGGAAAAATGCACCACAAATACCAACGTTTTAACAACTGATTGAACATTGCAGCTTTTTCGGTACAGGAGTAGTATTAATATAACAACCGGGCTTTTATCGTTTCCTTAACGTCCCGCAACAATGCCATAGCCTGAGTAGAGAGGTTTCTGTCCACGTCCAATACAACGTAGCCCACCCGGTCGTTTGTTTTAAGATATTGTCCCAGGATATTAATTCCGTTTTCGGACAATCGTTTGTTGATTTCGCCCAATACCCCCGGAACATTATTGTGTATATGAAGCAGCCGGTGCGTTCCTTCCACGAGGGGCAAACTTAAGGCCGGAAGTGTGTGCGAACCGGAAGAATCCCCCTTTTCCAAATAATTTAAAAGCTTAAGGCTTACGTCGTCTGCTATATTCTCCTGGGCCTCCTTAGTAGACCCACCGATATGAGGCGTCAAAATAACATTGGGTACTTGCTGCAAAGGGTTGGTGAATGAATCGCCGTTCCGCTCCGGTTCTTCTGGAAATACATCAAAAGCAGCGCCACTCAATAGTCCAGTTCTTACAGCTTCGGCTACCGCCGCCGGGTCAGCTACATCACCACGCGCGCAATTTATTAATACTGCTCCCGGCTTAAAGTATGCCAGTGTATTTTTATTAATCAGCCCATTTGTTGTTGCCCCACCCGGCACATGTAAGGTTACAATATCACTTTCTGCCAGCAAATGGTCCAGGGCCGGCGCCGGTACCGCATTGCCCAGAGCCAACCTGGTTTGTATGTCGTAATATAATATTTTCATCCCCAATGCCTCGGCCATAATACCCACCTGCGTACCAATATTGCCATACCCCACAATACCCATCGTCTTGTTTCTTAATTCATAACTGCCGGCTGCATCCTTTAACCAGCCTCCCTGGTGAGCAGCCGTACTTTTGTCAAAAATGCGTCGCATCAGCATAACGGCCAATCCAATTACCAACTCGGCCACACTGCGGGTATTACTATAAGGTGCATTAAAAACAGCTATGCCACTCTGTGTCGCTGCATCCAGATCAACCTGGTTGGTACCAATGCAAAAACAACCGATTGCCTGCAATTTTTGAGCCGCCTGCACAACCCGGTCTGTAACCTGTGTTTTCGACCGGATGCCCAAAATATGCACGTTCGGAATAGCCCTGATCAATTCCTCTTCGCCAAGAGCCCTGTCTTCGACATGAACCAGGGTATAGCCTTTCTGCTGAAAAAAAGCAGCTGCCTTCTCGCTAATGCGCTCAAGTAGTAGTATGTTGATTTTATTCTTCGGATAACTGGTCAGTTCCATAATAAGCGCTTATAACACTGAAATTAAGAGAAGATTTGTATCCTGCAAAAAATCAACGCCCCATGGACTGCAGCTCTTTACAAAAAAACTACATTTGCAATAATGAAACGCAACTTTTTCAAGTATCAGGGTGCCGGCAATGATTTCATTTTATTGGATAACCGCGCAAACGACATAAACTTATCTACTGATCAGATTGCAAGGTTATGCGACCGCCATTTTGGCATAGGAGCCGACGGGCTGATGTTGTTGGCACCATGTGCAAATGCTGATTTCGAAATGGTCTACTACAATGCCGATGGAAGGGAAAGTACTATGTGCGGCAATGGCGGAAGGTGCATTGCTGCATTTGCCTACCATATAGGTGCAGCGCCACAAAATATGCACTTCCGGGCCATAGACGGGATGCATAACGCCGACATCCGGGAGGATGGCCTTGTAGATTTACAGATGCAGGACGTTAGCAATATCGAAATAACAAAAGACTATGCCTTGCTGGATACCGGATCGCCCCATTTCGTTCAATGGGCAGACGACATTAGCAAAATTGATGTTTTTACAGAGGGCCGGCGTATCCGTAACCTGGAGCGCTTTCAACCTAAAGGTATTAATGTGAACTTTATCAATCGTCTTGCAGATGGCATAGCTATACGAACCTACGAAAGGGGGGTGGAAGACGAAACCCTGGCCTGTGGCACCGGCGTTACTGCTGCCGCCATCATTTCTGTAGCCGATGCCGAAGGGGCGTTTCTCATTCGCGTTCAGGCAAAGGGTGGCATCCTGTTTGTATCATTTAACAAAACGGCAAACAACACCATCAGCAATATTACCCTGACGGGTGAAGCGGAATTTGTCTTTTCCGGCCAAATAGAAATATAGTACCCGCAACCACAACCGGTTTGGGTATCTATTTTCTTATTCCATTCCTTGACAATCAAAACAACACTTAAACATGAACTATTGGCTGGTTAAATCGGAACCGTTTAAATATAGCTGGGAACAATTTGTACAGGACGGAAAAACCTTCTGGGATGGCGTACGTAATTATCAGGCGCGTAATAATCTGAAAGAAATGAAAAAAGGCGACAACGTCTTATTCTATCATAGTAATGAAGGCCTTTGCGTTGTTGGTATTGCCGAGGTAGCCAAAGAAGCCTACCAGGATCCCACTACCGACGATAACCGCTGGGTGGTCGTAGACCTTAAGCCGGTCAAAGCCCTCCCACAGCCTGTTACTTTAGCCGACATGAAGCAACAACCCGGGCTGGAGCAACTGGGATTGATCAGGCAGGGCAGGCTGTCCGTTTCTGCAGTGACAGAAAAGGAATATAAACTGATTTTAAAGATGGCGGGAATAAAGCCGGGGTCCTGAAAGGCAGCCTTATCCAGTCTTCAACAGGTCCGCCCATATTCCATACGTTGAGCGTCAATAGCGTATTTCTTAAGCTAAAGGACAATAAAAATTGCGCAAGCCCATAGCTTGCGCAATTTTTATTATGGCCGGCATCCTCCTCTTATAGTAAGTTACGGAGAACGTTCAACACTCTGGTTTTAATCAAAGGTAAAAAGGCAAAGCCAAAAAAGCATCAGCAGATCAGGAAGCATCCTAATATGGCTTTACAGGCCAACAAGAGGTGCTGAACTTGATACCAGAAAAGGGCAATTAAAACAGAATATGCGGTATCTTCCGGAAGCTAAAAAATTATACTATTTTTAAGGCAACTAAGCAAAACAGCTTATAGATTCTTTATCACGTAGCACAATTTAGATCTGTAACATAATTATTTTGATATGCCTTCCCTGCGTATTCCGGTGCTTACTCTCTGGTTGTATGGCATTTTCTGTCAAGGCTCTGCGCAGGAGCTACCCCTGCTCATACCCTTAAAACAAGATACAATAATCATCAAGGAACTGCTCAACCAATCCTTCCGGCTAAAGTACAGCTCTGTAGACAGCAGTATACAGTTGCTGAAAAAAGCGTTATACCTGAGCCTTAATGCCACCTATGAAACAGGTATAGTTTCTTCCTATCTGGGTTTAGGTATTTGCCATATTGAGAGAAAGGAATACCGGCAAGGCAAGGAATACCTGGACAGCGCCTATATGTATTGCCTGACAAGCCCTTTGCAAATCAGTACTGATGCTGTGGCCAAAGTGCTTAATGGGAAAGGCATGCTCTATTCCTATATGGGCGACTACCTGGCGGCAACCCGGTATTACTATCGGGCCCTGCAAACCCTGGAATCCGGCAGGTCATACGATTCTACAACCAAGGCGATCCTCTTCGTTAACCTCGGAGGCGCCTATCTTCAATTGCAGGAGTATGAGCGGGCATTGTACTACCTGAACACCATCGAATGGTACACCAGGAACCTCAGTCAGAAAAAAGAATTGATGTATGTGTACCTGAA
>JBEBWN010000234.1:0-6515 GCA_040392235.1 Taibaiella helva
TTCAAACAAGCTTTTGTTAGGATAACGTTTTCCATCTGGTCCTTGCAAAACAAGCCGCCACAAGCCACCAGCTTGTACCTCCATTACCTGGATAGTGGTATGAAACCCATCTGGGCCCCACCATTGCATAACCTTTTCCGGCTCGGTCCAGGCCTGCCAAACCGAACGAATATCTGCCGGAAGTGTTTTCTGAATATGCAGAGACCGGCTCCTTTTCTTCTCCTGATTATTTTCCATTTCTATTAGAATATACTATAAAAAGTTCAGCTGAAGTCCCGCACCTTTATTCCTTTATAAGGGATATCCAAAATGTCTGTTAATCATTAAGCCCCTTGCCGGCCAATATTTGCCGAAGATATTTTTCCACCCGCGCTTCCCTGGTTTTCGATTGCTTAGGTTGTGCAAAATGGAAAAGGTAGGCGCGCTGGCGTCCCGGTGTCAGCGCACCAAAGGCCGCCTTCAACTCCGGCATATCTTCCATTCTGCGTAGTAATTCATCGGGAACGGGAAAGTCTTTCGTCTTTTTTAGAGGCACCTGTAATCCTGCCTTTTCGATTTCAGTTGCTTCAAGAATATAGCGTTTCAGAATTGGCGCCAGGCGGACAATCTCCTGCGTATGCACAAAGCGAACTTGCCGGGCAGATTGTACATTGGCTGTTTGCTGAATTAAAATCCCTTCCGCGTCCTGCAATAAAGCCCCTTTTACAAACAATAAGGCACAATATTCTTTAAAAGTATGTATTAGTACAACATTTCGCTTTTGGAAAGTGTAGCAGGGAACGCCCCATTTCAATTCTTCATTTAATCCGCAGTCCAAAACAATGGTCCGCAACTGCAACAAGTGCTTATGCCACTTACCGCTTTCCGCAAAATAAAAATCAACTTTAGGATTCATATTCGTTTTCTCCTGGTTTACTTGGGGTCTATATCTTATAGATACCCTTCTGTTCATAAAGATAATTATTCCTTATTATACAGCTGCAGATGCAATTATTGTACTTCGGATATTAAGGCAGGGCAATACGGGTTTTGCGCTCTTCCGGACGGAATCGCCAGGAAACGAAAATAAGAACTAATAACAAAGAAGGTCCGAAGAATTCCCTGGCCCCATCTCCGGCAATTATATGAGAAATAAGAGCCCCCGACATGGCAAAAAAGAAACCGGCATAGGCCCATTCTTTTAATACAGCCCATTTAGGGACTAATACGGCCACTACACCTAAAATCTTCCAAATGCCCAATAGTGGTAACAGGTAAAGTGGATATCCCAGGTGTTGCATCATATTCCGTTCCTCTTCTATCTGAAGCAATTGAACGATCCCGGTAGAGGTCATACCAAGCGCCAGCCAAACTGTCGCTATCCAATAGATAATTTTATGACTCTTTTTCATTTTAATTAAAATGGAGCAGTGAAAAAAGTAATTTTTAAAACATGTGTAATGTGTGCGATCCCGGTTAACAGCCCGGAGCTATATTTTGTTGCGTTCGGCTGATTATAACCCTGACGCTATTGCGCAAAGCTGTGCCCGCATCCTATTTCTTATGGTCTGCCATAACCTTTTCCAATTGGTTGTGGGCCATATTAATGCCTTGGGCAAAGGGCAGTTGCAATACCTGGTCTCGCAGTGTAACCGACCGGTACACCACATGCATATCCAGCTTACTGCGGTCCGGCCCAAGAGGACTAAACTCCAGGAATTCCAATTGTACGTCGAAGGGCGCATTACCCATTTCAAAAGTGCGGACGATCTTTTGGTTCGGTACAAACTCGTGGATACTGCCATTCGCCTGGAATACAACATTGCCCCGGGCATCCTTTGTTTCAAATTGCCAACCGCCGTGTTGCCTGTTTTCCAGCTTTAGTACCTTTGTGCCCATCCATTGTTCTACCAGCTCCGGTTCGGCATAGGCCTTGAATAGAAGTTCAACAGGCAGATCGAATTCCCGGGTGATCAACATCTCCTGTTTGCCGTTTTCGGCAAGTACCTTAGTCTTTCTTTCCATAATTTTTATTTTTTGGTTTGGTATGCTTTCATAATAGTTTCCAACTTATTAAATCGATCTTCCCACATTTGCCGGAAGGGTTCTATAAAATCTGCTACTTCTTTCATCTTTGTTGCATTGAAATGATAATAAATTTCTCGCCCGTTTTGCTCCTGTTGCAGTAATTCGCAGGCTGTGAGTATCTGCAGATGCTTGGAAACCGTTGGTCTGGCCGTATCAAAATTGGCCGCTATAGCGCCGGCAGTCATAGCTTGGCTCGCTACGAGTAGTAAAATGGCTCTTCTTGTCGGATCGGCAATCGCCTGGAATACATCCCTTCTTAAATTCATACGGTCTCCTGTTATAGTAAGGGGTTTGTTCCCATTCCCACGGTTATTATGTAGCTATTCGGCTACAAATATATATGTAGCTAAGTAACTACGCAAATTTTTTTTCAAACAGTCCTTTTTAACAATGATGTCCTGCTGATCGCCCGAAATTAAACCTCTTTACACACGGCGTGCTAACGTGTATACGGGCATCTGATCATAAAAAAAGTTTTACACTTGTTTCGCTAACCGGGCCCACTGAAATAATTTTGTCTATTCTTATTTGTTTAGAAAATATTCCTTCTCTTTGTAATGCATGAAAAACCGGCAGCTACATTTTCTTTACCTGGTGCAATTTCTGATAGCGGTAGCCATCACCTTTCCGGCAGCCGCGCAATATTCACGGCGAGCCCTGTTATTGACGGACCGGGCGGACAGCGCCATCGAAGCAGGCAGTCTGAACCTGGCCGAAAGACTGACCAGGCAGGCTTTGACCTATGCTATTCAGGATCAGAACGAAGAGTTGGAAGCAAAAATCCTGGTCAATCTTATCTCAATTAAAATCGAACAGGAAAACAATATTCCGATCGATGAGTGGTATGACAGGGCGCTGGCTATTATAAACAAACATAAAGACAGCGTAGAGCTGGCCAATCTTTGGAATATTAAGGCACGCCAGCTCCTGTATAACCAGAAATATGAAGAAGCAAGAAGCTATTACAGCAGAGTAGGGCAAGTGTATAACAAATTGGGCCGTACCTCCATAGTAGCTTACTATTATAATGACCTGGGGTACCTGGAAGAGGCTGTAGGTAATCCGCATAAAGCTACCGATTGGTTTCTGAAATCAATACACATTTTTGAGCAGACCCAGGATAAAAGTGGCCTGGCCAATACTTTAGGTAACCTTGCTAATACTTACTTTTACCTGGATGAGCCGGTGAAAGCCCTCGAATATGCCCGGCGCTCACTGCGTATACGTAAAGAAAGCGGCGATAAAGAAGGTATGGCGATTGTGTTAGGTAATATTACCCGCATTTACCTACACAGAAACCAAATGGATTCTGCCCGGTATTATCAGCAAGAGTATATTCATTATGCCCGTCAGTCAGGCAAGAAGAAAACATTAGCAGACTCTTATGTTAATTTGGCTATGATGCATCACGCGGGCAAACGCTATGACCAGGCGCTTGATGCCATGCAGCATGCTATTGGCATCTCCCAGGAAATGCATCATCCCAACCTGGCCAACTTTTACCGTATGGCGGCCCTGTTCCTCGGCAAGATGGAACGTGACTTAGAAATGGAACGGTATTACGATTCCTGTTATGCCTTGTTACGCCTTAATAATAATAACGCCCAATATAGGGATTACTATGCTACAAGGATGAACTATTTTAAGTCAAAGGGCGACTATAGGAAGGCATTCGAAAACTATGAATTATATATTGCCTACAGAGATACCTTACTCAATGCATCAGTGAAGAAACAAGTGGCCCAGTACGAAATACAATACGAAACCCAAAAGAAAAATATGGAAATTGCTACGGCAAAAAATGAAAAAATACAGCAACAATTATATTATAATATTACTCTGGGGCTGTTATCTGTTGGGGTGTTGACCGGCCTTATTCTGTTTAACCGCTATAAATTCCGTAAAAAACTGGAACAAAAACAGCTTCTTCTTTCAGAACGAAACCGGATATCGGCCGAACTACATGATGAGGTAGGCAGCTCTCTTAGCGCTATACATCTCATGAGCCATGCCATGATGAACCAGTCTTATCAGGCTGCTCCACAATTGCAGGGCAACCTGCAAAAAATTGTAACACATACCCGCTCCACAATGGATAGCATCAGCGACATAGTATGGAGCATGCACCCTGAAAATGGCCAGGTAGCCAGGGTATTCAGCCGTATGAAAATGTTTGCGGCCGAGGTGCTGGAATCGCTCGACATCGATCTTAAAGTGCATGCCACCAGCGCAGCAATAGATGTATGCCTAAGCCCCGAGAAAAGCCGGGATCTGTACCTGGTATTTAAGGAGGCTATTAATAATATTTCGAAATATGCTCATGCCCGCAAGGTTATCGTTCACCTTTATAAACAGGCGGAATTACTGGTGCTTTGTATAACAGATGATGGAAGGGGGTTCGATCCTGAAAAAACGAACAACGGGAATGGCCTGCCTAATATGCGTCGGCGAATGGAAAAACATGTCGGGCATTTCGATATAACATCTAAAGAGGGAGCCGGCACCGTTATTACCTTTCATTTTCCTACACATGATAATGCTATCGGCGCGTAGACATTATTAACAGATTTTTACCCCAAAATCCGGGTTATGATAAAAGTGGCGGTATTTGAAGATAATCCCCTGTTCAGCGAGAGTATAGTAACGCTATTCCAGCAAACCGTCGGCATTTGCTGCGTGGGTGCCTGGCCCAATTGCAAACAGGTATCCCGGCTAATGCAATACTATCAACCCGATCTGGTATTGATGGATATTGATATGCCTGGGGTAAATGGAATAGAGGGATTAAAGATTATAACGAAGGAATTTCCCCATATACAGGTGATTATGCTAACAGTGTTCGACGATGACCAATATGTGTTCAATAGCATCTGCTTTGGCGCAAAAGGATACCTTTTGAAAAAAAGCAATCCGGAAAAAATTGTCGCCGCTCTATTCGAAACAATGGAAGGTGGTTCGCCCATGAGTCCGGGAATAGCCCGGAAAGTGTTACAGGCATTCTCCATCAGCCAGTCTCCGCGTAACGAGGAATACAACCTGACTCCCCGGGAGCAGGATATGTTGCGCTCATTGGTTGCCGGCAATAGCTACAAACTAATTGCCGCCGATCTGCATATTTCCATTAACACCGTGCGGCAATACATCCGCAAAGTATACGACAAGCTACAGGTACACTCAATGAATGAAGCGGTAGCAAAGGCAATACAGGAAAACATTATCTGAAGTTACCCGAAATAGTTCCCTGCTTCTTCGCAAGCCCTTAAAGGATACATTCAGAGGCCCTTTTAACCTATTGCGATCGCTACACATCATCATGCTATTGCGCTTCAGGACAAAGCTGCGGATTTTTGTCATAAAATAGTTTCTAACAGTAACCGCTTTCCGTCCTGTTCGCATTACAGTTTGCCATTACCCTTAACGAGGACCGGTATGCAGGTACACAATGTACACTACTATGAAAAAAATCTTACTGCCTTTCCTGTTGCCCTTTATTACTATAATATCAGGAACATGGGCTCAGCAGGCATTCCCTAACGGCGACTTTGAAAATTGGTACGACTCGCCTTATGGCAACCAGATGCCGTCTGCTGCGCATTGGTTCAATACAGATTCTGCCTATAGCGACTATACCGGTATTTACCAGAGTAGCGATGCCTATTCGGGCAACCATGCACTTGGGCTCCGGAGTTTTGACAGTGGAGGAGTAAGGAAATCTGCCGACACCTGGACAGGCATTTGCTGTGATGTCTATGGACAGCCAATAGGTACACTGCCCTATAACGACAAGCCAAAATTCTTTGGTTTCTACTATAAATATGTAGTGGAAAAGGAAGACAGCGCTGTGTTTACCTTCAGGTTTACCGATAGCATTTCCGGCACCTCTTTAGGATATCATATTGCCTACCTTCCTCCGGCTGACAGCTACAGAAAAATGGTCATCCCGCTCCAGTATAGCGGTACGCCCGGGTATGTAATGCTACGTTTCTCCGGAACCAAATCCAGCGACCTCTCCGCAAAATTGGGTGAATCGCATCTATATATAGACAGTCTTTTTTTTACCAACGATACCAGCGAACAGTCGGTAGGCATAACATTAAAGGATATTCCTTCCTTTCAACTCTATCCTAACCCCGTAAAAGACGAGCTCTACCTCGCAGCGGATGGATCTCAAGTCCCGAAGTATATTACGATCTGCGATTTCATGGGAAGAATAATCTTTAGCCGGAAACTATCGGCTCATGGCGCTCGGGCTGTAACGATTAATACCCGGGATTGGTCAGACGGTATCTATTTCCTGAAAGTTTCCTGCAACGATGGCAACCATTGGCTGCAGCACATAGTAAAGCAATAATAATTAGAGATAACTAAAATAATAGAAATGAAGAAAATAAACACGTTTACAGCGTTAATCCTGGCGGGAATACTCTTTACCGCTTGTAAAAAAGAAA
>JBEBWN010000235.1:0-6508 GCA_040392235.1 Taibaiella helva
TTAGGATATGACTGGGGCGGGACCGAGGTAGCGGATTTTGACCCCAATAGTGGAATGGTATCTAATGCTATAAGACTTCCGGTAGCGTCTATAGGTAGCGGCGGTTGCGCTTTTTCGCCGGATAATACCAAGTTTTATTGTGACGAGTGGACTACCAATGTAGGTTCGCAGCTATTACAGTTTGACGTATCTACATTGGATTCTGTAGCCATAGCCGGTTCGAAAGAAATATTGTCGCCTTTGTCGTGGATGGGGGGCTCTGGGTTGCGGCTGTATAACGACACTATTTACGTGGCCGGTTTTGGTACGGCTGCTATTGGTACTATAAATGAGCCCAATAAAAAGGGTAGCGCCTGCGATTACCAGGGTGCTGCAATAAGCCTGCTACAGAATACCAATTCGGCGATGGGTTGCCTGCCTACGGAAGTAGTGTATGCCCTGCCACCTGATACCTTGTACCGTACCGCCCTGGATACTTTTCTATGTGGCGATCGTACAGAGAATATATTACTGCAGCCGCTACAGCTTTTACCCGGTTACCAGTATGTATGGTCGGATAACAGTACGGATACATTGCGGCGTACAACGGAGAACGGCAGGCACTGGGTACAGTATACCAATGGTTGTCACTCTTATGTAGATAGCTTTATTATATCCGGATCGTACCTGCCGGTGCCTGTTATAACAATCGACCTGGATGAACTGGGGACCAGCTTGTCTTACAGTACTTACCAGTGGATGCTGAACGGACAACCGATACCCGGCGCAACAGACAGCATCTATACCGTTTTGGAAAACGGGGACTACCAGGTAATTGTAGGTAATGCTAGTGGTTGTGTTGATACATCGGCCCTGTATAAGGTTAGTAATGTATCGATAGCAGGACCGGCAGGCCTGTCTAAGCAGCGAGTAAGTATTTACCCTAATCCCGCCCAGCAAATGGTGTTTATTCGCTACGCCTCGCCGGTTTCGGTACAAGTAGTGGCGGCAGACGGGCGTGTGCTAAAGACGGTAACAGATGCCAAGAGCCTTGATATTGGCGACTTAGCAGAGGGGGTATATAGCCTCAGGATCGCGGATAACAGAGGACAACTGCTGGAGACCCTAAAATTGACAAAAGTTAAATAGAGCCGCGCGGTACTAGGGAGTGCGGCATAAGATAGGGCGAGATCCGGCCCAGGCCTACTTAGGTGGAAGGATCAGGGCTTTAAATAATTGAGGATGAAAATGGTTATAAGAAGTATATGTGTTTTGCTGGTAATGCTATGCGTGTGGATAAGCGTACAGGCACAACTAGATAATATATGGATACCCCCTGGTTTGAATTTTAATACGAATCCTGTTTCAGCCTTTGATCTGCCGGCATCGGCGGGAACCGGATTTGGCGGAGGAGAGGCTGCTGCTATGGTATGCGATGCCAGCGGGCAGCTGCTTTTCTTTACCGATGGCAACAATATACGTGACCGTAGAAACAGGCCTATGCAAAATGGTAATGACCTGATCGGTAACCCGGCGTTTCCCAAACCTACTGAGAGTACATTTATGGGTACGGTGATTGTACCGGACCCCGGAAATAGTGAACGGTACTACGTTTTTTCCCTGGCGGCTACAACCGGCGGCGCTAATGGCATTGCCGGCCAGCTATACTATAGCATTGTGGATATGGAGGCTAACGGCGGGCTGGGCGCCGTGAATACTGAGCACAAAGGGATATACCTGGCCAATGGTTTTATAGAAGGTATTACCGCGGTTACGGGCGACCGCTGTAATATATGGCTGCTGGCCCGTTCCAGTGCTGATGGTAGCCTGAGGACATTCGAGATTACGGAAGCCGGCATTAATACAGATCCTGTGATATCGCCCATGGTAGGTACCGGTAGTGGCTTTGGGAATATAAAAGTATCGCCGAACCGAAAAAAGCTTCTGCTAACGGACGTGAACTATCGCCTGGCTGATTTTGACCCGGTAACCGGTAAGGCCGGTAACATGCGTACCATATTACCAGAGGGTTTTTACATGTTGGGCTATTCGGTGCCGGAATTTTCGCCGGATAACAGCAAAATGTATGCAAATGATCATTACACATCTTCTTTGTATCAATTTGACCTTAATTTTAATACCGGTAAAGATATTTACAATTCAGGCGTGAAAATTGCCGGCAACGCGGCGGAGCAATTCAAATTGGGGCCCGACGGCAAAATATACTTTACAGGCGGTAGTAATATACTAGGGCGCATTAATGAGCCCAACCGACCCGGTGCCGCCTGTGGTATCCAGGTTGATTTTATGCCGGGCAGGAACCTGAGCTGGGGCGGGCCCAATGTAGTGCCTTTTTTTAGAAAAGATACGTTTTATACGGCACAGCCTGCTTATGGCCCCTGTTTTGCCAATGTAAACCCGCTCACTATTTATGCCAGGGATACCTCGGGTTGGGACTACAGCTGGCACAACGGTAGAACTGGGTATGCCCTCACAACAGATACTCCGGGCGTTTACTGGTTGAGCTATTATACTCCTCCCTGCAATTTTCATGTAGATACCTTTTATGTATCTTTCCCTAACGGTGTGCTACCATCGGTACATGTAGATACGGCCTGCCGCGAAGAGGCCAATGGCGGGGCCTATACCTTTACTTACCCGGCAGACACGGTACAATACTATTATACCTGGATGGATACTGCCGGAAAAATAGTAGCGAATAGCGACACCTTCAGGGCTGCGGCAGCGGGTACCTATTTACTGCGTGTGCAAACGGCGGCATGCGACACTATTATACCCGTTGCGATACCGGCAGTTGACTACAGGGTGTCGTTCGGGACGGACAGCATTGTTTGCCAGAACACGATGCTAAGTCTGCACAATACGTCGGACAAAGCTTTTACGTCATTTAATTGGACTTTTGGGGACGGGCAACACTCTACTGCGCGCGAACCCCGGTATAGCTATCCACATGCGGGGGTGTACCGGTTGAGCCTGGCAGGCACCAGCACCACATGCCGGGATACCTTTAGCCAGGTTGTGGTGGCAGATTCGCAGTTTGTCGGGGCCTTTCGCGTATCGCCGGCAGGAATATGCCTGGGAGAGGCAACGAATTTTTATCCGGAAGCAGATAGTAGTGTAGTGGCGCTACAGTGGCATTTCGGAGCCGCTACTTCTTTAACAACGCCCAAGGAAAGCCGTATACAACATGCTTTTGACGAAGCCGGCACGCAGGTGGTGCAGTTACGTTTACTATTAAGAGCTTGTCCCGATACCTGGTACACCGATACGGTACGGGTTTATGACCCGCCGGCTATAGATTTAGGGCAGGATACCTCTCTTTGTTTTCGGGACAGGCCTATTACCTTATTTAACAGGAAGCCTTACCGAAACGGCGATATGTATACCTGGAGCACAGGATCGGTTGGCCGGAGTATAACCGCGGGCCAACCCGGCAATTATAGCCTGACGATAAAGAATGTGAACGGATGTAGCCATACGGAACATGTGTTGATAGCCCGTGATTGCTACACGGATATACCGAATGCTTTTTCGCCAAACGGCGATGGCAAGAACGACTACTTTTTTCCACGGCAGCTGTTATCGCGCGGTGTTTCGCAATTTAAATTGCAGGTATTTAACCGCTGGGGGCAGTTGTTGTTTGAAACAGTAAATGAAAATGGCCGGGGTTGGGATGGCCGCTACAATGGCATAGAGCAACCACCGGCAGTTTACCTCTACACGATCGAGGTTGCCTTTAGCGAGGGCTATAAAGAGCATTACCAGGGTAACCTGACCTTGGTACGTTGATGGCGAAAAAAGGAAGCTTCGCAGCAGTGCCGGGCTATTGAATGAGGCCGAGTGTAATAGCCTTTTTAACCATACCCACCATATTTTTGGCTCCCAGTTTTTGCATAATACCAATACGGTAGGTTTCGACCGTTCGATAGCTTAAGTGTAGTAAAGCACCGATTTCATGGCTTGTTTTTTCTTCGGCGATAAGTTTGAGCACTTCGCTTTCGCGTTTGGTTAGCTTTTCTGTGCCTGTCCCGCCGCTGCCCGTTTTCCAAACGGTTTGCAACAGAATGTTTTTAACTTCAGGAGAGAGGTATTCTTGATTTTGATAAACCGTTCGAACCGCCTCAGCCAGGAGTTCTTGTTCTACATTTTTGAGCAGGTAGCCATGGGCACCCGCATTCAGCGCCATACGCATATTCAGCGCATTGTCGTTGGAGGTGAGTACCAGGATGCGTACCCGGGGGAAAGACCGCCTGATCAATTTAACTAATTCTTTCCCTTGCGGATCGGAAGCCAGGTAAAGGTCTAACAGCAATACATCAACAGGCTGGTGCTTTAATGCGTCAAGTAGGGCAGTGCCGGTAAGGTAGCTACCTGTTATAAACATGTCGTCTTCGGCTTGGAGCACATTGCAAATGCCGTTCAATAATAGTGGATGGTCGTCTACTAATGCTACGTTGATCATTACTTTTTGTATTTAAGCGTTTTCGTCGGTTGGTAGTACCAAGGGGTTTTGCATGGGCTGTTTTTTATTCAAGGAAGAATAAGGGATAATAATATGGATCGCGGTACCGTTGCCAGGAGTGGACACGATCTCGACTTTACCTTTGTAGGTGTCTACTCTTGCATGGATGCCATCAAGCCCAATACCCTGAACGTCATTCCTACTGTATTTTTCGGTAGAGAATCCCAACCCGTTGTCTTCGGCGGTAAGGGTTATCTGGTACTCTGTGTGAGAGAGGAGCAGGAGAAATGTGGTAGCATGCGCGTGTTTTTTTGTGTTTAGGGCGAGCTCCTGGGCAATACGGTATAGATTGAGGGTCAACACCGGGTCGATATGCTCGAAGTTGCCATAAGCCTCAACTTCGGCTTCGAACAGACTATCGGAAAACAAGCTTTTATAGAATACCTTTATGGCATTGATCAAGCCTAATGATTGCAGGTGGTAAGGTGAGAGGCTATGCGCTATGCGCCTTACATTTTCAGATGTACTTAGAAGTAATGTTTGTGCTGTGGTGATATTGGTGTCTGCAAAGGGAGGCGACAATGATGTCTTAATGCCAGCGGTAAGATGTGCTTGTATCGCCGCCAGTTGGCTGTTAATATTGTCGTGTAGCTCCTGCGCCAGCCTGCTTCGCTCTCGCTCCTCCCCATCGATAAATCCTTTTAAGCGAGCTACTTCTTCATTATGTTGCCTTTTTTTACGGATGTGGCGGTAACGCCATGCAGACAGTATTAATATTAAAAGTATACCGGATGAAATAAGTGTGATCAGATGGTTTTGAGAAGCAATAACTTTTTGACGCGTTGCCAGCTCCATAGCCTGGATAGCTAATTTTTTATCTTTTTGTG
Organism: Taibaiella helva; assembly: GCA_040392235.1. Classification (GTDB taxonomy): domain Bacteria; phylum Bacteroidota; class Bacteroidia; order Chitinophagales; family Chitinophagaceae; genus Taibaiella; species Taibaiella helvus_A. The sequence continues at coordinate 5,350 of JBEBWN010000235.1, forward strand.
CTGTACGGTACTTAACTTCCATATTGTTGACCCGCATATGGATACCCGTTGCTCCCAGGCTATCTTCAAGTTGCTTATACCGTCGATAGGTATAGAGCGCCTCTTTGTAGAGGCCACCTCTTTCGTAGATGGAGGCAATTTGATGCAGTATATTAAGTTGATCTTTTGGAGAGGCCATTTTCTGAGCTGCTGTATAATATTCCAGGGCATGCTGATATTGCCGCATGTGAAAATGTGCAGCACCAAGAGCCTGTAGTATACTCGCCTTTCCCCTGGGCTGTACCTGGTTGCTATTGAGCAACTCGCCGCCCTCTTTGTGTAGCAAATTGACTGCTTTAGCAGCCTGCCCTTGTTCGATATATTTGTAGCTTTTGTTAGCAAGAGCGAACGATAGCTTATTGAACAGTTTGAAAGTCCGGGCCTTGGTGATGGCGCTATCCAGGTAAACGGTAGACTGCGAGAGCTGATTTAGCGCCTTAAGGCAGTTGCCTTTATTGATAAGGAGGCCGACATGTGTTTCCGGGTTAAGCGATTCGGGGCAGATTGCCAAAGCATTGTTTATATATTGCAATGCCTTTTGAGGTTGTAGCAATACTTTTAGCACAATTGCCATATTGGTATAGATGGCAGCCAGGCGTTCTGAGTCGCCGGCTGCATAATGAATGGCCCGGTTATATGCCAGGAAAGCTTTTTCGAACCGGCCCTGATGATCAAATACATTTCCCATACAGTTGTATAGTGTTGCCTTTATTTTTTGATGCCCCATAGAGGTATTACAATGGGCTAAGGCGCGGCGAATGGCACGAAGCGATTGTTCGTATTGCTCGCTACGCGCCGAAAGAATTGCCAACTCTGTCAGGGAGTGCAGTAAGCCGGAGGTGTAGTTCTTTTTTTCGCTCTGAACCAATGCCTCCTGATATAGCGGTTCAGCACTGGCCGGGTAGCCCAATTTAAGACTATCGGCTTTGGCGAGCAATAGTTTAATACTATTGCTATCGACTGTGGATAATACTGCCAGGCCGTCGGGCTGTTGTGCTTGCAATGCCGCAGACAGCAATAAGAGGATAAATGAATTAAGACACCATTTCATTGTATGTTGACGAGATTGAGGTCCGGTAGTCAACAGGCCGTTTTAACTGTTCGATAGTCAAAAATAGAT
>JBEBWN010000236.1:0-6476 GCA_040392235.1 Taibaiella helva
TCCACAAAATCGTACACCCAACCATAATCCGTAATAAACAAGCTACCCTGGGCAATATCCACTTTATAGCGGACACTGTCATTCCACTGTCCTTTATTCTCTATGATACTATAACTACCCTCCCCTTCTTTAGCATGAAGCTGGAAAGACAAAATACTTACTATAATCCCGGCAATAAATATTATTCTTCTCATATTAACTATTAATCTGAAAACTTCCCTTTTTTCGTTATGCAGTATAGGTATGGATAGCAGCTCATACCGGCTATCCATACCTATACTGCATTATCCCTTAAAACACTTACAATAACAATTCCTTTTAATAAAAAAGATCTCTGATAATGTAGTTATTGTATTTGTACTTCAATATACTTTGCCGCCTTTCATCTTTATCGTTTTTAACCGCTGACATACCTTTGCCATCTCTTTTATGGTGTACCGGCTTTGGCAAATCGGTGCACTTTCAATAATCTGCCATCAACGCTCCTTATCTGGATCAGGTATAGCCTCTCTGCTAAATTCCAAATATCTTTTTGCTTAACATTGTACCCATTTTTATAGATTTCCCCTTCCAGTCCGAGTCACAGGCGCCTGGACAGGCTCAGGCGATTCAATATAGATAGTGGACGAAGCCGGGTTCGGATGCAAGCATACACTTCCCCCATTATTCCAATCCGCTATAAAGGGAAAGCGGAATATTTCAACTTCATAATTATATATTTAAATCATTAGACAAAATGCAATTCTTAACGACAGGCCATAAACTATACCGTTGCAGCCACACAGTATATTTCCGGCTAATCGATTTTTTTAGAATCCATGCAATCACAATTGTAGCTCTGGTCTCAATCAGGCATGGTAATACAGTCCAGACAGAACAAGTAATTTCAAGCTGACAAAAAGTTATCCAGGTCCGAAGCAGGCGGCCAACAGATAGTAAACGGATGCTATAAAACAGATATTAAACCTGTATAAAACGAACTGCTCATGGCGCTAAAGCGTTTCCAGAGCATAGTCCAGCCACGATAACTACATTATATTAAGTTAAATAAAGAGTAGTATAATTAAAGTAGGTCCGTAAAAGAGATGTAAAGTAAAGTTCTATCATATTCGGTTCAAAAAATGGTTATAATATATTATTCCTGAAGACCACGGGGACCACCGGGTTGCATTCCACGCCCGCACTATATTTATCCCTAATTATCCGGATAGTCAGATGGCTTCCTCACAAAAATAGCCCGATATATATGAGAACTACAATAGGCATATCACTAATAATTTAATTCACACTATATAATAAACAGATTATCTATTTCGAATTGTGCATTACATTGGGATGAAATCACCTTTTTCGTAAAAACCGCAACATACTTTCAGGGGACTGCATTTTAATAGAAACATTCAATGGATTTTTCTATTTTTATCAGGCGACTTTCTTTATTCTTACATTATGCGTTCCGAATTTTATAAAATAAAATGCTGTTACCGGTTATTGCTCCCGCTGTGTTTGCTATTGGTAGCGACGCTATCTGCAGGGGGCAAGTCAAAAGATTCCTATTTTATATCCCGGCATTTCTCGGCAGAAGATAGTATTCGCATTACGGGCGCCTATAATCACTATGCTAATCATCCTAATGCAGACAGCAGTTTGGACGGGCTAAAAAGTGTTTTAGCGGACTGTCAGGCTCTATCCTTTAACAGCCGTGCTATCTGGACAGCTAATAAACTGGGTAATCTTCATTCAGACCGCGGTAATGCCCAGCAAGCTATTGCTTACTATAAAATGGCTATTGAGATAGCGAAAAAACAGGGCGGAACGCTTACACCATACCTGTCTACCGGCTACAACAATATAGCCAACATATATGCCGCTGCGGGCAACTACAGCCAGTCTGCCCGGATGTATTTTAAAGCCCTGCTTTGTGTCGATTACTATGGTACCGTCCTTCATAAGGAAAGCATTCTCATTAACCTTTCTCATATACTGATTCAATTAGGCCAATACCACCAGGCACATTTCCATCTCAATCATGCAGAATACCTGGTACAGCTGGAAAGCAACCCAGCCGGTCTGGCTAATATTTATATGACACGCGGCATAATAGAAGCCAGGAAAAAGAATTTCCCGGCGGCTATCAGCCACTTGCAGAAAGCGCTGACAATTGCGCGGGAGAACAAATTGAAAGATCTGATCTATACTATCAACTGTAATCTTGCAGACAACTTCTATAACCAGGGCAATTTAGAAGAAGCAGTCCCTTATTTGAAAGAACTATTGACATTAAAAGACAATGTCGCACCTTATTATACTAATCAGGCAGACCTTTTGCTGGGCAAATATTATCTAAACTCCGGGAAGTATCCGCAAGCAGAGGAAACATTACTCCGGGCTATGAGCATTGCGGAATCCCAGAATTATGCTGTCAGGATCCCTATGCTACACGACCTGCTTTCCGATCTGTATAAGGCAACCGGAAGACCCGAAATGGCATTAAAACATAAAGAAGAATATTTTGCCCATAAAGACAGTTTAGAGAGCCGCCAAACCTCCTGGAAAGTGAATCAAATGGAGGTAAAATACCGGACTTTGGAAAAAGACAAACAAATTACAGAAAACCGTCTTTACATCAAAGATCAAAAAAACAAGTTCCGTCAGCAACACTTGTTATTGCAAGTGGGGATAGTGGGTATTTGCTTTTTCTCATTTTTCATTTTTGTGATCTACAGGATAAACCTAAAGAAGAAAGAGAAACAACTATCACTTCTTCAGAATGAACAAAGCTTGTTGCAACAGAAAGAGATCAGCCTGATACAGGCGCAGGAAATTCTACAATTGAAAGCCATTATTGAGGGAGAAGAAAGAGAGCGGTCCCGCATAGCCAGGGACTTGCATGATGGTTTAGGAGGAACTATTGCAGCTATACGGCTTAACCTGGGGGCAGCTATAAGAAAGCAACACAGTGTGCAACAGGAAGCGATCCTGGAAGAAACAGAGTTATTGATCCGCGATATGGCAGCGGAGGTTCGCAATATCGCACATAACCTGGTTCCAAAAAATCTTTTGGATAAAAGCCTGGAAGAGGCTTTACTTACTTACCAAAATGCAGTAAACAATGGCGATCAGTTACATATGGAACTGCATACCTATGGCGACTTTGCAAGCCTCTCGAATGATGCCAAACTAGGCATTTACCGGATTATACAGGAACTGGTACAGAATATTATTAAGCATGCTATGGCTACAACTGCAACGATACAGATATTACGCGTTAAGGACAGCCTTAGAATTACCATTGAGGATGACGGGCATGGTTTCGACCAGGAAGAGACCAAAGAAGGCATAGGCCTCAATAATGTAAAACTTCGCGTACATGCTATGCTGGGCAACCTTATAATACAATCTGACAGCAATAGAGGAACGACTATTTATATAGAGTTTAACTTTGAGCAGCTGACCATTAACGATGACGTACAAATGGCCATACACTAATAATCTTAAAATTGATGAAAATAAAAATCATTATTGTAGACGATCATCCACTGATCCTGAAAGGCTTCCAGAATACACTTACTGGGCTCCCGGATATTGCGCTTTTAGGAGTATGCTCCGATGGCACATCATTATTAAAGATGCTGCAAGCGGAACAACCCGACGTATTATTAATGGACATCCAAATGCCCGACATTCCCGGCGACAAGTTGGCGCCAATGGTGCTCAAACTATACCCGGATATGCGCATTCTCAACCTGACAAATATAGATAGCATTATTTACGCAAATAGTATGCTGCGCCTGGGTGTAAAAGGATACCTGCTTAAAACAGCGAATGAGAAACGCTTGCTAGAAGCCATCAAAGCTGTTTTCAACGGCTGTATATTTATTGACCCGGATATGCAGCAGAAAATGACACAACTCGACCAGGTCATCAAAAAAGCGCTTTCCACCAAACCCACCCTTACACCAAGGGAAAAGGAACTATTGCAATTGATCGTGGAGGGTTATAATGGACCAGAAATTGCTTCAAAAATGTTACTAAGTATTAACACCGTTGAAAAATACCGTGAAAACCTGATCTTTAAACTGGATGTACGCAACACTGCCTCGCTGGTGGCAAAGGCCTTGAAAATGGGCTTAGCAGATTAGAGCCAGACAACAAAGCAAAGAGAAGAATATTGGTATGCCGCCGTCTCGACCAATTGTTGCCAGTCCATTGCCTTGCCAAGCGTACCTGGCTTCGATCAGCCGCCCGGTTTTTTTGGGTTTTGCCTGCTAACTTTTGAATTAATAATCGTTATTCCTTCTTCAGAATTCCTTTTGCTACACTTTCATTAATGAGTTTTTCAGCATATTCCCATATGGCTGATGAACCCTCCCTGATGACGCTCTTTTTGGCGTAGACCTTATTATAATTTACTCCGGGCTCTCTCCAGGTACCACCGTTATTGGATGTGTTTTGCAACAAAGGCTCCAAGCGGTCCATCGCTCTTGCAAACCTGGCCTCGGCCGTTGCACCAGCCTCAAACTCTTCCCATATGGCTATCAGTTCTGTGGCCTGTTGAGGAGGAAGCAATCCGAATATCCGCTGCGCCGCCAGACGTTCTTCATCTGTGTTCGAATGATTTTTTTGAGTATCATAAATAAAAGTATCGCCGGCATCAATTTCAACAATATCATGTATCAATACCATTTTCAGCACTTTCAGTATATCAATATGTTCATCAGCATGTTCTGTCAAAACAATTGCCATTACAGCAAGGTGCCAGCTGTGCTCTGCATCATTTTCATTCCGGTCGCTGTTTAACAGTTTGGTTCTCCGCTGGATATATTTGAGCTTATCAATTTCTTTAATAAAATCTATCTGCCTTAATAATGTTTCAGGAAGCATATGGGATGGATACATTGTATAGGCAAAGGTAGCATTTCCGGCTGTGTATACTCCTTCTTACACCCGGTAATGATGGGGTGTCACTTCAGCCCCAAAAAGGAAGCTGCCTGAAATATCAGGCAGCTCCTTAAAGGCATTCAAACTGCACAACTCTCAATTATGGTCATTCGCCCTTTAACAATATAACGTAAGAAGGGGGCGACAAATTGCTAAAAGAATGTTGTATTTTCCGGTATTCTGCAAACTGCTCTATAACAACGGCTAAGAAAGGAAGAACAAAACGACTATTTCAGTCTTCCTTTCATGACATTGATCAATGGGTAAAAAAGGAAGATGGCTATTTTTTGCATAGGCCAACTGGGTTTTGCCCACCTGAATTCCCCCGGAAATTTCTCCGTTATCCGGGATCTGCAGAATAGTCCGAGCTTCCCGTTTTCCTTAGTCACGCCTTTATTGGATAGAATGGTCAGGTTTTCCAGCACATATTCCGAATTCAGGGCCGGGATCAATTTCCATTGAATAACAGCCTCTTGGTTATGGGCATTAAATACCGAATGTTTTGCTCCCTTTGGAATGTAAATAGTATCCCCTTCTGCGGCAACCCGTAATTGACCATCAAGGCGTACACTGATCACGCCTGTCAAAACGGTGATTATTTCCTCCTGGTTCGGATGATAATGACCCGGTGGTTCAATGGTAGCGTAGTGAAAAATGGACTTTACTTCCAGGTAGGCTCCTCCGGTATCAGAAGATGTTTCCAGGAACAAAAGATCCTCTCCTGTTAGTTGATTATCCAGCCTTAATCCTTTATGCGCCATATTGATAGCACAAATATATCAATTCCGATCCAAATTCTGAAAAGACAGTTATATAAACACCTTAAATTCTGATAGTCCTGCTTATTTCCCCCCAACGATATACCTATGCTGCTACTCGTATTATTGCTCCCCCGCTGGCAATGGCAATTCGTCCGAAAAAAAACGCCTTGAAAAACCGGTTTCACCAGGACCGGCTATTCAGAGTCGGCTGCAACAATAGTCAAAGAAATATACTGCCCTCAACTGTTCAGCGGTAAGCCTATGCAATTATAACCAGTGCCCAAAATGCGCATCACCGCATATTCTGCCAAGGCGGTCATTTACCGGCTAATATCGGTGCAATTCCTAAGGCGCGTTATCACTGGTTCGACGTTCCTTATCGAGTGCTTATCAGCCTACATTGCCGCCCCTCCCGCCGCTTCCGGCAGATGTACGGAAAGTATACCGGAATATACATAGGGCTTGCTGAACAACTGACATCCAATTGAATTTCAACATAGTAACTGTAGAAATTTTCCAATTTAATGCAGGGCAAAAACATCGCAAAGCCAGTAAAATGGTTTGTAAAGCTTGCAGCAACATAAAATAATATAAGCCCTTCCTTTTCCTGAAAGGGAAAGGAATCTCACCCTCTTGAGTCTAAACTTCATACGGCTATGCCGGCTGTAGGGCTGTAGTATAGCCAGACAAAAAAGCGGGCTTAGCTTAGCCTCTGCAGCGCCAGCGATTCAGAATAAAAATACTTTTGTTTATGGTTAAGCCTTATCGGCGGAG
>JBEBWN010000237.1:0-6469 GCA_040392235.1 Taibaiella helva
TGGTATCTGAAGCCGTACACCCCTCTTTATACATTTCCAACCAATAGATACCGGGGGCCCGCACCCGGTAGTAGGAATCCCCACTGCCGTCCTGCCAGAGATACCGGGCGCCGGGATAAGCCATATCAAAAGGTCTAAGCTCTTCGTAGGACTGTGGATGATCGCAAAAAAGTAATTTTTTATCGCTGCCGAGGGAAAAGGTCAGATCTACTATATCAACATGGAAAGTATCGATATGATAATGGCAGGAATAGGGGGTGTAATAACGGAGCCAATAAGTACCGGGCTTGTTGGCGATACGCCGGAAGCTACCAAGGCTATCCTGCCATTGATAATTCCAGCCCGTGGTATCAGCAGCTTGCAATACGGCCAGCTCGCCCACACATTTTATCTCGTGGCGGCTGGCATACATTGTATCGCGCCGGATAACAGGCACTATATTGGGCAAACCGAATGTTGCCGTTGTTCCCGGTAACAGGGAGAGCGCATTGGCCTGAGGCTGGCAGGCCAGGCCAGCCTGATCGGGAAAATGAATCGCACCTAAAGCCAGCCTTTGGCTGTTAATAAAATATATTTTGTTGTTCGGCGCCAGCTTCAACAAGCTGTTACTGCCCTGAATATCGGCTATAAAGGTTTTAGAATTAATAATATTAGCTAATGTGCCCGCGGACAGGCTAAACTGGCTCAGCGCAGGACTGGAGAAACCGGTTCGCTGCTCTCCAACATACAGCTTGGTATTATCCGGCGAAAAGCAGGTGCCAAAAGACGGCAAGCCAGACAATAACCTGTCGTTGGAAACCATACCGGTTGCGGGATCGAAATCAAATAGTATCAGGCCGGCAAATACCGTCGGCCGGTTAAAAGGAACATCATTGCCCACCATGGCCAGCCGGCTTCGATCGGGTGATACCGCAAGACTACCCCGAAGAGGAGGATAGAACGCAGGCTGAAAAGGACCGGATAGAACAGGCGCACTATTGATTCCGGCTGCATTAATTTCTCTGGCCTTAACCCTGATTGTTTGCTGCGAAACCGTCAGCAACCATATATTGCAATGTTCGCCCACAACAGCAACCATCTGATCCATTAAATTGGAATCGACCAGGATACCCTTTTGCCCGGGCACCACATCGCCCATCCCGCTATTCAGGCTCATATCCACCACACTATAGTATAGCCTGCCGCTACTGTCGCCCATATCGAATACAGAAGTCAGCGAAAAAATATAGTATTTTTTTGCATCACCCGGCATGGGTATAATGATGGTACCCTGGGTGGTACTGGTTGTGGGTGTTCTGTTGTTACGTACATTGGTTAAAGGAACCAGGTCGGCCCCATTGGGCATCAGGTTATGTTGCCGGTTAATCACCCTGGAGCCTTCCGTATAAAACAATAAGTCACCATGGGCATCGCATACAGAAGCACAAGCTACCGTTCCCTGCAAGACGGAGGGTGGATCGCCGGCCAGGATATTGGTTTTAATAGCTACCGGCTGTGCGCCATTAAAGTCCAGGCCGGCATTAATGCCGAAAAACCACACATTTTCGTACTGGGCATAGGCGACAGGAATACAGCACAGCCAGGCTAACAGTAAGTAGCCTCGTAATAACATTCTGTATTGGCTGGCAGATAAAGCTGTCGTCATATTATCCAGGAAAACGCCAGTGGGGAGGCCTTACATCCTCTCCCTACTGGCGTTTGATTATTCTTTACCTACTTTAATGCTCGTTGTTCTTCCATTTTCGGTTACAACTGCAAAATAAACGCCCGCAGGATATTTAACCATATCGAGTGTACATAGCGTCCCCTGCAAATGCGTGTAGATTGCTAAAGTCTGTCCCACCAGGTTTACCAATCTAATTGTGGCATCCTGCAAGGCCTTTCCCGTTTCTATCGTAATCATGCCCGCTGTAGGATTAGGATACAGCAGTAAGCTATTATTCATACCCCATGTTGACACCAGACTTCCGGGTACCGTAACCGCCACACAGTCGGAAGTGTCGCTGCAACCGTTCTGGCCAATTATTACTGCGTAATTACCACTTTGTACCGGGGTATAAGTCTGGCTTTCGGCGCCGGGAATAATAAGATTATTGTCACAATCTATCCAGGCATAACTATCTGCACTGTTCGCAGTCAGCATAAGGCCTGTTAACACTACCGAGGCCCGGGGACTTTTATTTACGGTCAGGTCAAGTATAACTAAGCTGTCGCATCCCCCTGCATTTTCCAGGACTATCTCATAGATACCGGTAGTAGCAAATACCCTTTCCTGAAAAACAAAGCTGTCGCATACGGTTTGGATTATACGGCCGGGTGTACTACTTGTACCAATAGTAATATCATAGGCAATATTACTGTCGCAACCGGCGGCATTAGTATATTTCTGCACATAATGGCCCGTAGTCTTATAGGTAATGCCATTAAACGTAGCCGAATCGCAATATTTCCCGTTTACTACCGGGTTTATACTGGACCGGCTGATCGTCAGGTGAAGGGTAACCAGGCTATCACAAAGGGCCGCATTCGTAAATGTATGCGTATAGGTACCGGTAGCAGTAAGCTTTTGTGTACCAAACAAAAAACTATCACAGGCTTTTTGCGTAACTGTATTTGCATTGTTGTTGATAACCAGGTTAAGCGTAATAATACTATCGCATTGGGCGGCATTCAGCAGGGTTTGGGTATAGGTACCGGTAGCTGTATAGGTTTGCCCGTTTAAAGTGTAACTACCGCAGGCCGAAGCGGCAATACTGGAACCTGTGATACATGAGGGTTGGCTCAATTTAAGCAGGAAGATGTCGTAACCGCCTGCAGACCGTAAGGTGTCGATACCTGATCCGGGATCGAAATCGCCTGTGCCGGTAAAGCCCCCGGCAACATAAACGCTCCGGGCAACGTCTACCGCAATTGCCCGGCCGAAAGTACTGCTTCCACCCATATTTTTAGCCCATAAATACTTACCACCGGCATTGTATTTAGCTACCCATAGCCGGCCGGTAGCGGAATAAAGCATTGCCGTATCCGGGCCGGGATCAAAGTCGGCCGATATACTGGCAAAGTTACCGGTCAGATACACATTCGCAGCGGCATCGAGCGTTATAGCCCAGGCACCATCAGAAGCGCTCCCACCCATTTGGCTAGCCCAGACAAAATTCCCGGAAGCATCTAACTTAACCAAAAAAACATCCTGTCGTGCATCTGTCAGGTTAAAAGTATCCGGGCCGGGATCAAAGTCGGCCGTACTGCCTCTGAATATGCCGGCAATGTAGACAGTGCCCGGGGCATCGACAGCCAGGCCGTTGCCTACATCAGCGCCTGCGCCCCCCATACGTTTCGCCCATAGATACTGGCCGTTAGCATCATACTTTGCTACGAACACGTCATCGCCCACACCTGTAAGGATCGCCGTATCCGGGCCAGGGTCAAAATCAACCCTATTCCGGAAAGAGCCGGTTATATATGCGTTACCGGCGGTGTCTACAGCTACGGCATTGCCTATATCGGCACCATTATTGGAGCCACTGATCCGGGGACCACCCATACTTATGGCCCATTTGTAATGACCACCGGTGTCATATTTAGCCAAAAACACATCTGTTTCTCCAGCAGATACTAATTGTGCCGTATCTGCAGCCGGATCAAAATCAGCAGTATCACTAAAGGTGCCGGTAATATAGATATTACCCTTTTTATCCAGGGCAATACCCAGCCCCCTATCTTCAGCAGTAAGGGAACCCATTTGCCGGGCCCATACAAAATTGCCAGATGCGTTGAGCTTAAGCAGAAAGATATCATAGCCATTAGTAGCGGTTGATATGGTAGACAGGTAGAAGGTAGAATCGCCCGGATCAAAATCGGTTACGCCACCAAAATACCCGGTAACATATACATTACCGGCAGCATCTACCGCCAGGGCATGGGCCTTTTCGGTACCGGCTCCCCCTGGTTCTATACACCGTGCCCACATATACTTACCACTGGCATCATACTTCGCAATAAAAATATCGTCCGTTACACCCGCGCTAAAGGTATCTACACCCGGGCCCGGATCGAAATCCACACTACTACCGTTAAAATAGCCTGTTATATAAACATTACCCGCTGCATCGACTGCCGTAGCATTAGCTTCATCGGCCGAGCTGCCAATGGGTATGGGTATACCGGGATACAGGAAACCGGCTCCGCCCATGCGCCTGGACCATTCGTAATTAGCCTCATCCTGCGCCTTAGCCCAGCTGTTGAAACAGAGCAGGCCAAGCAATTGAACAATACACGTCAAAACAATTTGTCTATTTACTACCATATTTTTTATTTTTACTCATCTCAAAATGCGCCCTTCCTGTAATAGAGCGTTTCTGCACGGCCACTACAGACGCATTCAGAAACGATACAATATTAGTTGTCCGAACGCTTCCGATAAAGAGTAGATTTACCTTTTTTATTATCACCATATGTATCTTATTATAAATCCAGCATTAAATCAGGAATTATCTAAGGTCCGCATGGTCTTTTACAGCAAGGCGGAAATAAAAAATGACAATGAACTGACGTAACACTCCAGGACGCCCATTTATAAAATTGATTTTGTTGTACATTCACGTTTTCAACAATAAGTAAGCGCTGTGCAGGCATGAAGCACTTCTTTTTCACTGTACTACTGGTAATGGGATGGCATTGCAGCAACAACTGTTTTATGCATGCACAGGAGAACACTTCGGGTCCCTTTCAATATAAGGATACCAATAGTATCCTGAAAGCAATAGAATATGCCCGCGACCTATTGGATTCTTTGCCCGCGCAGGCAAAAACCATTTTAAACCATACCAGCCGGCACAGCAAAGAGATGCACTTTAACGATGGAGCGGCTCTATCCCTGACCTTATCAGGTAAAATACTGATTGCTGAAGGCCGCTACCAGGAGGCGGTCAGCAGTATGCAACAGGCCCTTCAGTACGGCCCATCGGCGGGATACCTATGGTATGTGTATAACAATATGGGTAATGCATATAATTATTCCGGCCAGCTGGAACTGGCCGCAGATGCCTATATGCAGGCCATTGACCATATGCCGGAAAGAAGTGATGAGGTGGTGCCCCTTTGTTATGTTTATACCAATTTCTGTACGGTTCTCTATCAACTGGGGCAATATGACAAAGCACTAATATACATCGACAAAGCATTACCTGTTGCCAAAGCAGAAAAACAATATGATGCCTATGCCAGCTTGCTGGGATTAAAAGCCCTGAACTACGCTTATAAGAAAGATAAGCTACGGGCAGAGCTGTATTTCGACACCGCCCTTGCCTTTGCCCGGAAATTCAAAGATTATCGGAATGAGTATAACATACTAATGAATAAAAGCAATTTTCTCCTTCAGACCGGCAATGCACCTAAGGCGCTGGCGGTATTACAGGAAGGCAAAAACGTCTTTCATCATAACTTTCTGAAACTAAGTGATACGTTGAAATTCCTGAGAGCAATGGGGCAAACTTATTTGCAACTTGATAAAACCCGGGAAGCGGAGCAATATCTCCTGCAAGCATGGCAAGCTGCCCGCCAGATGCCCAAGGAACGTTTATGGTTATCGCAAAAACTGTCGGAAGTGTACGAAAAAACAGGCAATGCAGGGCGATCTCTGGCTTACCTGCAAGAGCACCTCCGGTTAAAAGACAGTGTACAGGGAAAAGAAATAGCCCTGGCTGTAACCGGAATCGAAACCCGCTACCGAAGCGCCGAAAAAGACAAACAAATTGCACAAAACCAATTACTGATCAGCAACCAGAAACGGAAAATAGCCCGTAAGAATTTATGGATAGCCACCGTTACCGGTACCGCAGGCCTGCTTGCGCTGCTCTTTACCGGGATTTATTTTTTCCTTCGCCAGAAGAATAAGCTATTAACAAGCCGGCAAAAAATTGCCCAACTGCATGCCAGAATAGAAGGCGAAGAAGAAGAGCGCAGACGTATAGCCCAGGAGTTGCATGATGGTATCAATAGCCAGCTCGTAGGTATCAGGGGCTGCCTGGATGCCCTAGGGCATAACCACCCCGCGGTGCAGGCCTCCGGGCATTTCGGCATGATGCAGCAAATGCTGAACAATACAACGGCCGATCTGCGTCAGACCGCGCATAACCTCTGGCCCCTGGCCATTATACAAAAAGGATTAGTTGCCGCCATCCGGGATTTCTGCAGCCAATTGAACAAACAGGGGCAACTCCGGATCGAATACCAGGCATATGGCGATTTTGACCAACTGGATACTTATTTATCGCTCAACATTTTAAGAATTGTCCAGGAATTACTCCATAATGTGGTAAAGCACGCTGCGGCCACAGAAGCGGTAGTACTGCTGAACAACCATGCCCGGAACATAAGCCTCATTGTAGTAGTTAACGTCTGCGTCATAGACCAGGCAAGATTGAATAATGGTTCAGGACTGAAAAGTGTAGACTAGCGCGTAGCCGCA
>JBEBWN010000238.1:0-6438 GCA_040392235.1 Taibaiella helva
AAACTAGATTTATAATTTGATCCGTTTCCATGTAATTGGTAGTCCTTATTCTTTATTGCCCTATTGGTTCCGTAACCGTAAAATCCAGCAAGCCGCTGGTGCGGTAGTTCAACCCGCCATTCTTTCCGGGACGACCACTCATCAGCAACTCTATTTTGTCTCCTTAGTAAGCAGGAGCCAGGCGATTTTACAAGCCGGGGTAGCAAAAGTAGGAATTGTATGGGTCAATTTTAGGGAATTCGAAACCCTTGCCCGCCACGATAACTGTAAACGAAGGAGCTATTTTCCCGATACACTCCTGGCAGCTGCCTGCGCAATAATTCGCCCCTTCCCTGGCTCCCCTAAAAACCGGTTATATTTTCTTAACCTAAAGTTCAAACACAAAACAAAAAAGTTAACAATATGTACAAATACGCTATCTAATTTTGCTCTATAAACAAAACATACAAACTATGTCACAAGCAGCACTAGTAGTCCTTATTACTTTAACCGTATTGGTTATGGTCGTTCTGATAGGGATGCAAAGTATGAAGCGCCAATCCTGATCGATCACCATGTTTGTTATCTCAATACGATAGCACCTTGTTTTTTCTGCAACAAACACCAAATCTACCGGCAGGGTTTTAATCCCTGCCTTTTTTGTCCTTTGTCTTCGCTCTTCCTCCGCAACAAGCCAGCGTACATCTGGCCGGGACTACGAGGGTTGCCCTTCTCCCATAAGAGCGGCACAATTTTTGCTTGCAATGTTACATCATGAATAATATCCGGTGAGGCTATTTGCGTAGTCTTCAGATATCCGGTTACGTTTTATAATAAACCCATTAAACAAATTATGCATTGCTTACGTTATCCTTTATAATAAGTTCGGCTGATTTTTATTGCTGAAGATTGTTTAATTTCCGCTCAAACTGTAAAAAATACACCAATATATGCACATTGCCCCCAGCAAAATCTTATCCTTCTTTATACTGGCGCTGTCCGTTTACATAACTGGCTGCGGTACAGCTACAGAAAGTAAAAAAGAGAAACGCTATTTGAAGCGGGATACTACCATTACGCCCCGTAACGCTTATAGTGAACTGTTTATGGATAGCATGACTATAGAAAAGCATATAGAAAAGCTGCAGCCTGCTGATTCAACCGTTGCCCGCAACCTGCGGGGATTTTACAACAGCCGGAACTACCAGTTCGCATGGTTTACAAAAAACACGCTGAACGAGCAGGGCGTTTCTTTCTGGAACCTGCTGAACAGCTATATAGGTCTTTCCAAAGACAGTTCTTTATATAACAAAGCGCTGGCCGAAAAGATGGACCTTTTTCTCGACGACACGGCTGCCAAGGTAAGTGCCGCCGAATTGGCCGGAACAGATATTGCCCTGACGCAGCTTTTCTTTAATTATGCCCAAACGGCCTATGCCGGCAGGATGGAGCCTTCCGATCTGCAATGGTTCATTCCCAGAAAAAAAGTAGATGCACTGGCATTGCTCGATACTATGATTTCCAGGAAAGGCAGCGCAATAGAAATGTGGGAACCTCTCAGTCCCTTATACCAAAACCTGAAAAAGAAACTGGTTCAATATAATACTATCGCAGAAAAGGGCGGCTGGGATTCCCTCAAAATTGAGTCTAAGCAGTCCCTGAAGCCGGGCGACATATCGCCCCTGGTGCCTTCCCTGCGGAAAAGGCTATATGTAGCCGGTAATATTGACGCAGAAGACAGCTCTTCTGTATACGACTCTACGCTGGCAGACGCAGTAAAAAAAGTGCAGCTGAGTTTTGGTTTTAAGGGAAACGGAATTGTCGATAAAAAGCTGGCAGATGTGCTCAACGTCCCGGTGAAACAACGGATTGAACAAATGCTTATTAACCTGGAACGTATGCGCTGGCTACCGGAAAAATCGGTGGCCAACAGGATAGTGGTTAATATACCGGAATTTGTTATTCATGTATATGAGCAGGACAAAAAGGTGTTGGATATGAATATTGTGGTCGGCAAGCAAGGCAGCAGTACCGTAATCTTTAATAATGAATTAAAATACATTGTTTTTAGTCCCTACTGGAACGTACCCCGCAGTATAGTGCGCAATGAGATTGTACCGGCTATGAAGCGCAATCCCTCTTACTTAAGCCGGCATAATATGGAAAGTACCGGTACATCAGGCGGTCTGCCCGTAATCCGGCAAAAGCCGGGCGGGAGGAATTCGCTGGGCCTGGTAAAATTCCTTTTCCCTAACAACTATAATATTTACTTTCATGATACACCTTCCAAGAGCCTGTTCGACCGGGAAAAAAGGGCATTTAGCCATGGCTGTATCCGGCTGGCCGATGCGGAAAAAATGGCTAACTATTTGCTCAAAGATTATCCAGAATGGACGCCAGAAAAAATAAAAGAAGCTATGCATCAAAGTAAGGAAAAGTGGGTTACGTTAAAGCAGCCGATTCCCGTATATATTTCTTACTTCACCACCTGGGTAGATGAAGACGGTATCCTGAATTTCAGGGATGATATCTATGGGCATGATGCTAAGATGGCCAAGCAACTGTTTTTGTACAAAGACAGTGCCCAGGCATTATAAAGCACCACGCTATGTCATAATTATATGCTGATATAAGGCCCCGACGAAAAAGAGGTTTACAGGCATAAAATCCCTGTAAACCTCTTTTTTTGCACAAACCAGGCCCATGTCTCGACCATTACCAGCCGCTGGCCAGTACATCAGCTATATGCATGGTCTTCATCTTCAAACCGTTTTTTTGAATATAAGCGTCAATATGCATCAGGCAGGACAAGTCGGTTGAAATAATACAATCGGCACCTGTTTCAATAGCGCTTTGTACTTTTGTATAAGCCATACCAGTAGAGATCGGCTCGTGCTTTATAGCAAATGTTCCTCCAAAGCCGCAACAGGTTTCACATTCTTTCATCTCCTGCAATTCCAATCCTTTTACCTGTGCCAGCAACTGGCGCGGCTGGCTTTTGACATTGCACTCTCTAAGCGTGCCGCAACCGTCATGAAATGTTGCTTTGGTATATAAAGAGGCTCCGGTATCCGTTACATGAAGTACATTAACCAGGAATTCTGTGAATTCAAACAAATGTGTTTTTACTTTTTTAACTTCATTATGCTCCGATGTATTATCGAATAATTTTTGACAATAATTCCGCACGTAACCTGTACAGGAGCCGCTGGGCGCTACAATATAATGATCCGTTCCCGAAAAGTCTTTTAAGAACTTCTTACCTATAGTTCTCGCCTCATCCCAATATCCGCTGTTAAAAGCAGGTTGACCACAACAGGTTTGTTGTTCATTATAATGTACCTCACAATTGAATTTCTCTAACACCTTGACCATATTAAATCCTGTTTCGGGGTAAAACTGGTCTACAAAGCACGGAATGAACAAATCTACTTTCATAAGTTCGGAATAATTAACGCAAAAAAACAGAACAAGATGACCAGAACAACCGGCCCGTTAATTCAATAAGTGAAGCAACTTATTATCGACATACTGGAATAAATGCTGCGGTTGGTGTATGCGCCAATTAGTATACTCGATAAAGAAAACATAATGATGAACGCCACCCGACCGGATTTCTTCATGGTTATGCTGAGGCATATCCAGAAAAACAATCCAGCCCCCTTCCTCCTTTATATCTTCGTACCACTCTTCATAGTAGCTATCATCGCTGCTATGGAAATTGAGCACATTTTCTGTGATCAGAATAAACTTGTTTATACCCTTTTCGATCATCGAGTCGATAAGCCCGCGTTTCAGCTGCATAATATCATTTTCTACCGCGTCATTCCATTCTCCGATAAATTCAATAATAGCAAAATTCTGCTCGTAGTCCGCAAACAGGACCTTCAGGTATAAGGTGCGCGAACCAAAATCATCCCATTGCGGATGAATATAATAGTTATATACTGTATTGGAAAACTCGAATTCACTATATTCTTTACCGAAAAAAGGCGACTGTTCATCTTCTTCCGCCGTATAAAGGTGCCTCCAGTTATGATATGGTTCCAGCTCGTGCATGTACAAATTCCTTCTATATTCGTTAGTCGCTAATATGCCACTTTTCCACGAGACTACCCGATCCTGGCATCACCAAACTTGGCCTGCCAGTCCATAATGCCTCCGGTTACATTTACTGTTTTACCAAAACCCAGCGTTTCCAGGATCAGACAGGCTTCCATACTTCTTTTTCCGCTACGGCAGTGTACAATAACTTCCTGATCTTTCCAGTCGTCAATACCTTCTGTTTCCATCAGTCGCAATCTACTCAGCGGCAGCAAATGAGCGCCAATATTTACTTCCTGGTATTCTTCCTCCTCCCGCACATCTAATACATGCAAGGTTTCGCCCTGGTCCAAACGGCTTTTTAATTGCTCTACAGTAATATGTTCCATAAAATTAAATTTTACAAATATTTAATATAGCCCGCAAAGGTAGAATTTCTATCAAATACAACGCTAAAATTTCTAAAAGCACAACTTTCCCGGAAAAATAATGTTTTTTAAGCAATAGCATGTATAGCTCAAGTTAAAAAGAGCGAAAGGTTCTATAATAACGCTTTGATACTATTATATTATCAGGAAGCGTTTAGAAGGTGGAAAGAGACAATACGCCCAATTGCGGTAAAAGTAAAAAAAACAATCATTTTACGTGGGAGGAAAAGCATGTATCTTTATCCCGCCAACTTTTTTAAAACTAAACATTTATTACAAATGAAATTTTCAAAGTTTACCGCCGGCATAGCATCCGGCTTTGTATTGGGCCTGTTGTTGGCGCCCCAAAAGGGAAAGGATACCAGAAAACAGGTAAAGGATACCGCCGAAGCCTGGAAAAATAAATTGAGCAATCTCTTTGGAAAAGGAGAAAGTGAATTAGACGAGCTGAAAGATATACTCGAAAGCGAGGCTACCGAACTAAACCAGGAATTGCGCGGCAGGCTGTTGAAGATAATCGAAGAAAACAGGCAAACCTACCAGGAAGCCAAACATCATTCCTTATCCTGATCAGCATTAATTATAACAAAACAGGTTCTGTTTAAACAGAACCTGTTTTGTTATATAGTGTGTTACCCTTCCTTTATTAGCCTGGTGCTATGATCGCACTCCCATGGCCCGGGGCGTCGTCTTTTCAGCTTATACATTCGATCCATAAACTTTTGGGTTTTCCCTTTTCCCTTTTCCCTTAATACAGCTATGCATATAGTCGCATTTTCGACAATCGGCTCAGTTCTTTTTGCATAATCTCGTCAAAAGCTTTGAGCCGGGCTTCCTTATTCCGGTATAAAAGGCGATGATCCAATACATAGCGACCAATGGCAATTACATCATCCTCTACTACAAAAGTCCGGCCTTTAATGAGCGCAAATGCTCTTAGACAACGCAAAAAAGCAATGCCCGCCCGGGTACTCGCTCCTAGCAGTATGTCAGGGTGTTCGCGGGTGCCCCGCACAATATGGGCAACTGCTTTTACAATTTCATCGTGCACAAAAACAGCCTCTACCTCTTTTTGCAGGGTCAGGATGTCCTGTAGGCTCAATACCTGGTTCAAATGCTCCAGGTTATCCTGTATCTGCACGTAACTGCGGTAGATTTCCAGTTCCGTTTCTTCATCTACATACCCAAAATAGATCTTCATAAAAAAGCGATCCAGCTGAGCTGAGGGTAAAGGATAAGTACCTTCCATTTCTATAGGATTCTGCGTCGCGATCGTAAAAAACATGTCCTCCAGTTTTATCGTCGTGTCGCCAACTGTTATTTGCCCCTCCGCCATACATTCCAGTAAGGCGCTCTGCACTTTTGGCGAAGCTCTGTTGATCTCATCGGCAAGCAGGATATTGCTGAACAAAGGACCTTTTTTAAATATAAAGTCTGTATTTTTCTCATCAAACAAGTGTGAACCGATCAAATCCATTGGCAACAAATCGGGCGTAAACTGCACCCTTTTAAAAACCGCATTGCCGTCCTCTCCTTTTCCGCTGATGGCATGCGCCAGCGTACGGGCCAGGACCGTCTTCCCGGTCCCGGGGTTATCTTCCATCAGGATGTGCCCTTTAGCTAATAAACAGGTTACAACCATCTCAATTTGCGCACGCTTACCCTTTATCACCTTTTCCATATGCTCTATCAATATGGGAATTCGCTGCATGGCGGTATGTCCTGCTGTTATTTCGTCATCGTTCTGTACTGACCTTCTTTCTGAAGCGTTATCATTAATATTTTCCATAAACTTTATTCATTAGGGATTGGTAAGCATTTCCATACCATGAGCTGCTGTTCTATAACGATGATGTCCACATCACTTCCGAACTACCCACACAACCGCCCAAGGGAGGATGTAATTTACGCAGGGAAAGCTGAATTCCGGCCCCGGGATACCGGCTATCTACATCTTTAACACTACGTTGAAGAAGGTGTTCCAGGA
>JBEBWN010000239.1:0-6418 GCA_040392235.1 Taibaiella helva
TTTATATTCCGGATTGCTTTGAACCTCTTCCATTCTACTTCCTGGTTTTACCGGAACTTACCCTTGGGAGGTACTGAAGTAAGTATCAGGCATAGTTACTAAATTCGTAACAAATATAGGCCTATGGAGACGCATAAGAAAGTGGATAGCATACATTTTCACAAAACATTAATTATTGATATTGAAACGGTACCCCAGCATTACGTCTGGGAGAAGGTTGCAGAGGGACTTAAAGCGCATTGGCTGCAAAAAATGAATGTCCTGAGACTTAAGGATGAAGAAAAAGCAGAACCGGAACAAATTTATAAAGAACGTGCCGGCATTTATTCTGAATTTGGCAAGATTGTCTGCATTGGGATGGGCTATGTTCATCAGCAGGAAGGTCGTACGATCATACGATTGAAATCACTGGCGGCAGATGATGAGCACCAACTACTCATGGAATTCGCGAACCTGGTCGCCCAACTAGAGCAACAAAACGGGGATCTGCATTTCTGTGGTCATAACATTCGGGAGTTCGATATTCCTTACATTTGCCGCCGTATGCTGATCAATGGAATTGACCTGCCAGCCAGTCTTAATATTAGCGGTCTGAAACCCTGGCAGGTAAATCACCACGACACACTTGAGCTGTGGCGTTTTGGCGACTATAAAAACTATACTTCACTGGATCTGCTGGCACAGATACTCAATGTACCCTCATCCAAATCAGATATCGATGGAAGCGAGGTGGCGTCAGTGTACTGGGAGGAGGGCGACTTGAAAAGAATTGAGCAGTATTGCCTTAGAGATGTATATACAACAGCTCTGGTATACCTGAAATTAAAAGGCTGGAAAGCAGATTTGCCGGAAGCTGTTTACGTTTAACGGGAAGAGGAATTGTCAATGAACGCATTCAATAAAATATTGCAGGATTGTAAGAAAGGCCAATATGCACCGGTTTACCTCTTCGATGGAGAAGAGCCTTTTTATATCGACAAGTTATTACATCATTTCGAGGAGCAGGTTATCCCTGTTGAAGAAAGGGACTTTAATCTTATTAATTTATACGGGAAGGAAACGACCTGGAAAGATGTTGTGAATGCCGCCCGGAGATTTCCTATGTTCGCCGAACGCATGCTGGTAATACTAAAAGAGGCCTCACAAATGAAAGACCTCAATGGTCTGGAAAGCTATATCGAAAATCCCTCTCCCACTACTATACTGGTCATTGAGCACCGTTTTAAAAAATTGGATGGCCGGAGCAAATTATCGAAATTGATCGGTAGTAAAGGGGTATATTTCAGTTCTGAAAAGCTAAAGGAAGACGAGGTGCCGGCCTGGGTTACAGATTACGGTAAAGGCCGGGATCTGGATATCCCTTCCCTGGAAGCCGAGATGCTGGCAGTGTACCTGGGGAATGATTTGCAGAAAATTGCCAATGAACTCGAAAAGATCAGTATCAATGAACCGGGACTGAGACAGATGACTACCGCGCATATCGAAAAGTATATAGGCGTGAGTAGGGAATACAACGTATTTGATCTTCCGGATGCCCTTTTCAAGGGCGACCGGAATAAGCTGGCGCGTATGCTCAGTTACTTTACTGCTAATCCCAAATCGGCGCCTATGGCCCTGGTTATCGGAACCTTCTATGGATACCTGAGCAAGCTATATCTTTGTTATTACAACAAAGGTGATTTCCAGGCCGACCGCAAACTGGGCATATGGACACACCATCGGAAAGCATCGCAGCGATTTACTTTGCCCCATGTGCAAAGATCCATTGCTGTATTGGAAGAGTTCAGTCACAAAATGGTGGGCGTAGGCAACAGTAGCGGCGACAGTGCCTTGCTGAAAGAAATGATTGGTAAATTGAATACAGTGCTTTATGCCGGAACCTAATAACGGCGGTTATAATCATTAACCTATTTATTCTACTATACCCATGAGAATCGCCTTGCGCACCAGGCCAGCCAGGTTTTTAACATCCATTTTTTGCATCAATCCCAACCGGTAATTATCAACAGTCCGGACGCTTAAATGCACCTTCTCTGCTATTTCCTGACTAGTGTATTCATGAGCAATTAAACGGATGATCTCTGTTTCTTTTTCGGTCAGCTGCATACTTTTATTACCTGAAATTGCCGTTTTGACCACGCTGTTGGCCAATATAGATTGTATTTCTGGCGCCAGGAAAAGCTCTCCTTTTCGTACAGATGTAATGGCTTTGGTTAATAAATCATGATTGGAAGTCTTGAGTAAATAGCCGTTGATCCCGGAATTGATTAGAGACTTGATCAGGATGACACTGTCTATGCTGGTTATTATAATAATAGGCAGATCCGGGAATTCGGTCCGTAATTTGGGTACCAATTCGGCCCCGTTTATATCCGGTAGGCTTAAATCCAATAAGAGAACGTCCGGCAGTTCTTGGCGGAGGCCTGAAAGACAATTGCTCCCGTTGACGTACATTCCACAGATGATGTATTCCCCCGACGATAAAAGCATTGATTTTATCCCCTCTCGTACCATAGGATGGTCATCGGTTATCGCTATTTTAATGCTCATATAAAGCCATAAAGTTAATTAATTGCCGGGCGAAAGAGCGCTTCATTTTATGGGGGCGGTGACAACGACAGTTGTACCGCGATCCTTACCGGATTCGAGGGAAACCCTACCGTTTAATAACTTAACCCGGTTTTCTATATTCAGCCAGCCAATGCCTTTTGACAGACCATATTCTTGCATGCCGACACCGTTATCTTCGACGGTAAGGCTAAATTCTTCTCCCTGCTGATTGAGCAGCGCAAAAACAGCCGATGCATGGGCATGTTTATCCACATTTTGTAATAATTCCTGATATATCCTGTATATACTCAGCGCTGTTGGCGGCGCCATTTTCTTAAAATTACCATATGCATTAAACTCAACTTTTAATTTGTGTGCTATGCTAAACCGCTCGCTCAAATGTTCCATCACGTTTGGCAAAAGTGTTCCGTCGACATCCGGCGGAAGCAAATTATGCGCAATATTCCGTATATCCATTGCTGAATTTCTAAGGATACTGCCAACTTCCTGGTAGGGTTTCATACTGAGTACCACGGGTGCTAGATTGCCTATGGTCCGCAAATAAGAATAGGCGCCGGCAAGCTGGCTGTTGATTCCATCGTGCAACTCTTGGGCTATTCTGCGCCGTTCCTCTTCCTCTCCCTCCATGCGGGCTTTTAACTCAGCAAATTTTTGCTGACTCTGCAAAAGCTTATTCTTTTGACGTTGATAGAAATAAATCCAGGTAAAAAGAAGCGCAATGCCGGCCGAGGTGCTTACCATTATAGTAATCCAAAGACTTTTCCGGGTTAGCTTGTTCTTCTGTTTACTGATCAACAATTGATTTTGGGCTAGTTGCCTGTCTTTTTCTGCAGTTCGGTAATTTGTTTCCAGCTCGTTTATCTTCGCTATAGACTCTGTCGTATAGGTTTTCTGGACCATGTCCAGGTAGGCCATTTGATATTGATAAGCTTTTTTGAAATCGGCTCTGCGCTCATAAAGTTGGGCAAGTCTGGACGAAATGAACATTTTTTCACGAGGTAATTTTTCGGCGTAGGACCAGGCTTCCAGCAGGTATTTTTCGGCATTCGTCCCATCTCCCGATTCCAGGTAAGCATCGCCCAGTGCGCTTATATTGGCTATACGGTCGTTCAAATGTATCGGATATTTTTCTGTAATAGCTTTCGCTTTTCGAAATGCAGCGATGGCTTCTGTCAACCTGTTTTCTTTCAGATAGAGCGTTCCTCTGTTGACCAGTACTGGGTGCATACTGCTATATCGCTTACTTCCCGAGGCCAGGGCCAGGGCGCTGTCCAGGAAATATAACGCCGAATCGGTTTTATGCAAACCATAATAGTAATTTATGCCTTTTATGTTGAGCAGCTTGCTTTTATATTCGGTACTAGTGCTTTCTCCGGTAATTTGTAACGCCTTGTTGATATAT
Source organism: Taibaiella helva (assembly GCA_040392235.1). Classification (GTDB taxonomy): domain Bacteria; phylum Bacteroidota; class Bacteroidia; order Chitinophagales; family Chitinophagaceae; genus Taibaiella; species Taibaiella helvus_A. Next base: position 3,974 of record JBEBWN010000239.1, read on the forward strand.
TGGATACTTTTTTGATGGTAATTGGCGTGGAGTAAGGTTACGGCTATATCGTGATATAATAAAATGAGGTTTTGAATATTGCTCTCTTTAATTTGTTCCAGGATTTTTATAGAAACCAGGTAGGCGCTTATTGACTCAGTGTGTTGCGACGATAAACTTAATGTTTTGCCTAAGCCGTGATAAATAATGGCTGAATCTTTATCACTACAGGGGTAACGCAACGCCTGCCGGTAACTGACGATGGCTGAATCAAACTCTCCTACAAGTACCAGAGTATTGCCCAAATTGATCAGGCTCTGTTGAACGCCTTTTACAAACTGCACCCGTCTGGCAGCAGCTAAAGCGCTTCCCAGTAAATATAAAGCGCTGTCTGGTTTTGTTTCTTGTACCGCTTCTGCGTACTTAATGATCTCGGTAATGTCATGTGTGCTTTTGTAAACCGGAGCCGGTTGGGTAGTAATACCTGGCCATTCCTGTGCCAGCAGGTTTGATGCGGGTAACAGCATCATCATTCCCCCCAAAAGAATTTTTAAAAAGCTATTTCGCATTGATTGGGTATTAAACTGGGTATATACACTGATGTAAGATACATATAAACCCTGTGACGTATGGGATATTTATTCATAAGTATTTTTACTCCTTTCAATTAAGGTAAAACTGCTCTGGCAGCCGGTATAGGATCTGGTAATTTTGCTTTAATTGAAAGTAAATAAAATTGTGTTTAGACAATAAGGTGTAATAGACATATCCTGCAGCTGGCGCGCCCTGCATTTTTATGAATACCTGTTTCTTCCCGGACCGCAAGGTAAGCCCGCCTGTTTTTCCAGGCTTTGGCCGGGACAATTTATTACTAACAAATGACATTGTTTTCAGACGGGCTGGTTTCAGAGGCGATAATTTTGCCGCTGATCTTTCCTGAATATTAACGTTTCTTTTAAACTATTCCATTATGTGCAGAATTTTATTGTTACTGACCCTGCTCTGCTGTACCCAGGCACTAAGCGCGCAAACCGTTTTACCCGGATCAGCAATAGGAGATAAGGGTAGTGTAACGTTCTTTTACAGGGGAGCAATTGTGACTTATCCTACAGTGCGTGCCGCAGACAGTAATATCTGGATACAACAGAATCTGGGCGCACAAAAAGTGGCTGATTCATTTAACGATGTGGCATCTTACGGGCATTATTTTCAGTGGGGGCGCTGGGATGACGGACACCAGGTACCCAATACACCACTTAAGGTTGTTAATACCTTAAATCCCAATAACCCCACAGGTATTAATTTTTGTGAAGACAACTACCTGGTCTCCCCTGGAGCCTCCGCGGGTATATCGGCTGCCCCTTATTGGTGGCAAGATGGCAATCTAAATAGTGCTTGGACTGCTGCCTTGCCCGCAATCAATAACGGTTTCGATCCCTGTGCGCTACTGGGCGATGGCTGGCATATTGGTGATAGTGCTGAATGGGCGAATGTATACCTGCTGGAGCAAATTGTGCCAAATACCGCTTCCGCTATAGCTTCTAACCTGAAGTTAAGCGGAAGTGGTTTCCGCCAGCGGGTCGATGGTCTCGTTACCCTTACAGGCAACGCTATGATGTGGGCGATGCATTGGACGTCTACTCCTGCTGGCCCCTTGGGTTCCAGCTGGCCTCAGCAAACCTCTTATAGTGTAGCCCCCGTATTTAATGGTATTTATGCTATGTATCGTGAGGCTGGCTTACCGTTACGTTGTGTTTTAAAGTATGACGCCAGGGTTTCCTGGGGTATAAAAGGTGAGGATACGATCTGTTCTGGTCCTCCGGCCGCCTTCTCCATCGGCGAATTCCCTTTTGCTACGGAATATATCTGGGAAGTCCCTACAGACTGGACAGGGCAGAGTGATTCCTCCTCTATAGAGGTTACCGCTGCCGGCAGCCCGGGCGACCTGAAAGTATATGTTTTAAACATGTGTGGTGATACTATTGCTACCCGGAGCAAATATGTGGAAGTAAGTACTATCAATCCTATAATATCTGTCGATGGCTTTATTCTGAGTACAGCCGAGCCCTATATTGCTTATCAATGGTATCTTAACGGGCAGACTATAGCCGGTGCTACCGCTTCAACTTATACGGTTACGGAGAATGGACGCTATTCCGTAGGCGTTACCGACAGCTTGGGTTGTGCTGCTATATCGCCTCCCTATGATGTAAGTAATGCCAACTCTGTTGACAAATTCACATTGGCCGGACTTAATGTAAATATATATCCTAATCCGGCTAGCGAAATTTTATTTTTGCAAGCCAGTGTTCCCCTGAAAGCTGTTTTAAGTACTCTTGACGGTAAAGTCATTAGAACGATAGAAGCGGGTAATACCCTTTTCCTGAAAGGGCTGCCTCCCGGTATGTATTTATTAAGAATAGAGAATATCGCAAACCAATTACTGAAAATTGAGAAGGTGGTTAT
>JBEBWN010000240.1:0-6413 GCA_040392235.1 Taibaiella helva
ATCAGGGATTTCATAGCGGAACGGCAAAAAATATTTTTATAATTATACTGATTATCAAATATAGCCAAGGATAGGGAACAATTGCCATTTTCCGGAATTTTTTGGAGGTATAAAAAGTAAATGCGATTCAAATACGTTTACATAATCTAAGAAGATAATCCCGAATTGATTTTCAGGCTACGTAGGGTCTGCTGTTAAACTCAATTGGGCGCATCCCCCAGTGTAGTTAAAGTATCCGCTATAGGAGGTTAGATGATCAGGAAAGATCCAATGTCTGGCTATACTACAGCCGGGAAAGCCGTATGAAGTTTAGGCTTCAAGAGGGGGAGACTCATTTCCCTTTCAGGAAAAGGAAGGGCTTTAATATAGATAGCCGCGGGTGAAACCTAAGGCTATCCAAGGTATTTTATGCTGCTGCAAGCTTTACAATCCATTTTGGTGGCTTTGCGCTGTTTTCGCCCTGCATTAAATTGGAAAATTTCTACAGTTACCATGTTGCAATTCAATTGGATGTCAGTTATTCAGCAAGCCCTACGTAGTTCTACGTATTTATAACAAACTACGTAGTCCTTTCCTTTCGGGGAATCTTAGAAGCGCCCTAAATTTGTTCGACGCCGGCATTTTTCGGAAGGTAGTTATGTTGCCGATCAGGTCTCCTGTTATGACCCAATCCTGGAGCGTTGTTACCTTTAGATATGTATTCTCTAATTTTTATAAGATAACCTCGTAAAAATACTTTATGCACAAATATTTATTATCTCATTTGCTATGTAGTATACTACTTACTTTTTCCGGTTTAACCGCACAGTGCGTCCCTATTTTGTCCGATAAGCCAGTCCAGTCAGGCGGGTTATGTTTTATAGAGAATATAGGGCAGGTTAAAGACCAGTTTGGAAAGTATCGTTCTGATATTGATTTTCGCCTATCGGATGACCGGGGTATGTGTATTTTTATAGGGGGCGGCGGTCTGCATTACCAGTGGATCAAGCCGGGGAATAATGCCCGGTATGCGCCTTTGGGCCAGGAAGAGGCGGCAGGTATTTCCGCAACCCGCTTTGTTACCTACCGTATGGACGTTAGCCTGCGGGGCGCCAATACGGCGGTTAAACCGGAAATGGCCGATATGGTGACCTACCGGGAAAACTATCTGCAGGATAAGGGGAGCGGGACTATAGCACATGCCTGCCGGAAAATAATCTACAAGGAAGTATACCCGCACATTGATTGGATATTGTATATACGGGACAATGGCTTGGAGTATGATTTTGTGGTACGGCCAGGGGGCAAAGTATCGGACATTCAGATCAGCTATGGCGGCGCCTCTTCGTTAAGGATCAATACAGATGGTAGTTTGACGGCCCAGACACCTATGGGGAGTCTTCGGGAGGCGGCGCCCTATAGTTTCCAGGATGATGGTACTAAAGTTGCATCCCGCTTTTTACTGAATGGCAATTGCCTTGGTTTTCAGACCGGCGCCCATAAGGGTACGTTGACTATTGATCCGAAACTGGACTGGGCCACTTATTATGGCGGCCCCAGTTATTTTATGGCCTGTATAAACCATTGCGACCGGCTGGGTAATGTGTACCTGGCCAGTCATACCTATGGCGCAGCTAACATTGCGACAACAGGCGCTCACCAGGATACCTTCGGCGGCGGTCTGCTGGATGGCTTACTGGTTAAGTTTAACACTTTCGGAACCCGGCTATGGGCTACTTATATCGGCGGAGAGGCAATGGAACGCATGGCGGGCATTGTTTCTGACAGTAAGGGTAATGTTTATGTGGCAGGAACTACACAAAGCGCTAACGGTATCGCAACAGCAGGCAGTCATAAATCTGCCAAGCCGGGTTTCGATTCGGATGTTTTCCTGGTCAAATTTGATAGCAGCGGTAACCGCGTATGGGGTACCTACTTTGGAGGGGAAAAGAATGAGACCGGGGGCTATCTGGCCTGCGATGCCTGGGATAATATTTACCTGGCATGCGGCACGGCAAGTACATCGGGTATCGTTACTGCAGGCTGCCATCAGCCATCGCTTTCTCCTAATATAGCTTTCAATAGTTGTATCATTAAGTTTGACAGCACAGGATCGCGTCAATGGGGTACTTATTACGACGGTGTTATTGCCTCCATAGCCTGCGATAGTTCTGGTGTTTATATTGCCGGGGAAATAGGCTTTACCGGCTCTCCCGGCATTGCCACACCGGGTTGTTACCAGGATACCTTCGGCGGTGGCGTGGATATGTACCTGGCCCGCTTCAATGGCGATGGTGTCCGGCAATGGGGTACCTATTACGGTGGAAAAGGCGGCGATAACCAGGGATTCCGGAGTTTGTGCCTGGATCAAAACAGCAATATCTATATAGCGGGTATTACCACCAGCCGCGATACTGTAGGAGGTATGCTCAGCCTCGCCACAGCAGGCAGTCATCAACCGTATTGGGGCGGCGGTTATAACGATATTATGCTGGCGAAATTCAATAAAGAGGGCAGGCGTATCTGGGGCAGCTATTATGGCGGAGCCGGTTTTGAATATGCCGTCACGCTTAATTATGACAATGCAGGCAGTCTTTATCTGGCCGGCTATTCTTCCAGTAACCAAAATATAGCGACCGCCGGCGGCTATCAGGATAGTTTTGCAGGTGGGTATTCTGATGGTTTCCTGGTCCGGTTCGATACCTCGGGCCAACGTCTTTGGGGCACCTATTACGGCGGTACAGATGCAGACTACATTCATTCGGTAGAAAGCGACCTCTATGGCAATATTTATATCGCGGGAACATCGATCAGTACCGCGGGGATCGCCACACAAAACGGCTTCCGCAATCAGTACGCAGGCCAGGGAGCTGAAGATGGTTTTTTGGCCAAGTTTTGCCATATCGCCGTCCTGCCGCATGACCTGGAAGGTAAAGACACTGTATGTGAGGCTACTAATACTTACGCTATAGCTTACCTGCCCGGGGCTTCTTATGCCTGGTCGCTGCCTCCGGGCTGGACCGGCCAGAGCGATAGCAATAGCATAACGCTTCAGGCCGGTGACGAGGGCGGTACCATAGAAGTCGCGGTTATTGTGTGCGGCGATACTGTTGGCCGCAAAACAAAGCAGGTGTTTGTTCTGTCATTGGATCCGCAAATTGCAGCCAGCGGTTTCCAGCTGGGTACTACCCAGGTTTATGAACGTTACCAATGGCTATTAAACGGTGTGCCTATACCGGGCGCATTTCATCCTGCTTACCTGGTTCAGGAAAACGGGGCATACCAGGTCGTAGCCGGTACAGGCCCATGTAGCGATACTTCTTCCGTTTATCTGATAACCAATTATACTTCTGTTGAAGATAAGGAGGATATTCAGCCGGCTATCCGTGTTTATCCTAATCCATCAGCCGGCAAAGTACATATCCGGTCGGAATTCCCGGTTCAAATCAGACTCAGCAGTTTAGATGGTCGTCTGCTAATACAACAAAAGTTTGCCGCCGAAGTAGATCTTAGTGATTTGCCTGCCGGTACTTATATACTCCAGGCATTCGATAGTCATAACCTACTATTAAGAACGGTCAAGCTGACCAAGGCGCTATAAATAACCAGTACGGCTCAGAGCGGCCGGATATAGCTTGTTGCTTTGAACCGCCCCGCATAAAAAGATTGATCCCGTCGCAGTCCCATCTACTGCGCAATCCGTTACGTACCCCTGGCCTGCAGAGGCACTGTTGAAAGGTGTTTTCCTGCCTTGAAGTAGAATATTTGATGGAGTATTACATATTGTCTTTTATTGTTAACTAAAAAAATAAAAATTATGAAACGCATATTTTTATCCTTTTTACTTGCTTTATTATTCTCTGTCCAGGTTGGCGGCCAAGCCATCCAATACATTGAAACGCCTGTTTTTTTGAAGGCAAATAGCTATTGGACTTTAAGTAATAGAATTGGTCTTCATTTTGATGGCGATGACATGACCCCTTTGGTTGATACGCCTTTTTATGGAGTTCTTGAAGGAGGCGCAGCTATAAGCCATCCCCTTAGCGGCAAGATGTTGTTTTATACGGCTGATAGCATCATTAGAAATGGACAGCACCAGGTTATGTTAAACGGGCGGGGCTTAGTCGGATCAACCTCTTCGACATTAAACGGAGCTTGTATAGTACCTTTTCCCGGCGACACGAATAAGTATTATATTTTCAATTTAACCCAGACAGAAAATAATAAAGATAGTAACAGGTTGTATTATCATGTTGTGGATATGTCGTTGGATAACGGGCGGGGTGCTGTAACGGAAAAGAACAAAACGCTTTTACCTTTTCTAACCGGCGAGAAAACTTATCTTGCTGAATCTGTGATTGCTATTGCCGGGAATAATTGTGATGTATGGCTGGTGTTGCACGGTGCCCGGCTGGCCAATGTAACGCGCGATTGGCAAAACAGCAATACCTATTATGTATTTCATATTACCGAAGCTGGTATCTCGGGGCCTCAGAAATACCAGGGAGACCATGTCTGCGATTACGTGCCCTCTCAGCTTAAGGTCAATCCCAAACGGGATATGCTGGTATTTTACCCGTTTAACTTTCCAGGTAATCCGGGCCGGGCTGTTGAACTAGCTCGATTCGACGCCACAACCGGGACCATATCTCATCCCATGAAAATAGAAATCCCGAATAATCTCTATCCTTCCGGGTTAACTGCATTTACACATGACTTTGAATTTTCGCCCGATGGCCAATACCTTTATGCACAATGTTTGGGACTACCCATAGGAGGCGACAGCTTGTTCCGGTTCTCGATGGCGTACTATCATCAGGATTCTATCCGGCGGTCCAGGATAAATATCGGCTACCCGGCAGGGCCGTTTAGTCTTTGGGGAACGCTAAAACTGTACAATAACGTAATTTACAATTCCAGGTACACCAGGTATAAGCTGGGTGCTATTCTGAATCCGAATAGTGCATCAGCCTCCGGCGTTATCCTCCGGGATTCCGTAGTTCAATTGAACACAATGGGTAGCATACCTAACTTCTCTAATTACGTGGCGTATCCTTTTACAGAAATTAGCCGGCTGATTTTGGACACGGCGGCTATTTGTGTGGCCGGGGAACGACCCTTAACGCTATATCCGGGGAGTCGAGGTGCAGCCGGGTACCTATGGGATGATGGATCGACGGATACTTTAAGATCCATAAGTGATACCGGCACATATTGGGTATGCTACTCGTATTTGAGTAAGACCAATTGCCTGACGATCGTAACGGATACATTGATTGTCAGAAACAGGACTGTGCTGCAACCGGTGATACAGGTGGAGGGCAACGCATCGAACAGGCTTATCGTGTCAGACGTATACGCCGGTTATCAATGGTATTTTAATGGTGTGGCTATAGAAGGCGCCGATAAATGGTATATTGATATTGTAGAAAATGGAATGTACTCGGTCGAAGTTACGGATACATTCGGTTGCCGGTCTTTAAGCGAAGCCTATAAAGTTTCTAACCTGTCAGATGATATAGAGCTTATTGCGCTTAGCCATCATGTTACTATTTTTCCCAATCCAACGGGGGCCTTTTTATTTGTCCGTGCAGGAAAATATTTAGGTGATCTGCATTTCCGGGTTTTGAGTGTTTTAGGAAAGGAGTGTTATGCCCGGCAGATAAGCCTAGGTGCGGGGGATATACATACCATCGAAACCGGGTCATTGGCCCGGGGGCTATACTTCCTGGAGGTTACAAACAACCGTGGAATGCGGGTGGCGTATACATTTTCAAGACAATAGGATAGGAGGCTTCAGTCTTTGTATCCTTTTATGCCGGATTATAGCAATTTACGGCATTTATGAAGACAGGGACAACGTTGTAGCATATACATGGTTGCTTTAAATACTAAGAGGGGCAAACCGGCGGTTTGCCCCTCTTAGTATTTACAGATCCTGTTTTACAAATTTTGTCAACAGTGATCATGGCTTCCGATAAGGTATCGTTATCTAATAAAATGTTCTTTCTTGCAGGATCTATGTCATCCTTACCATTATCTTTCTTCATGTCTGCATTGGAATAATACAACCCGTTCGTAAAGTTTTGACTTTTGTCCGCGAGCGAAAAAAGATAATACTGGCCCGGCGCGTTTACCACCGGTGCAATACAGAGGCCCTGTGCCGTTGAAGTCTGCGTGGCGGTGGGATGGGCAAGGGACTTGCCATTGCCACGCAGGCCAGCGCCGTTGGGCATGACCTGGTGATCTGCAAGCCTTCCGTGCCTATAAAGCTGGTTTGCAGGGGCACGGGTCCTCCATTATTGAAATCCAGGCCGGCCTTATTGCCAAAAAACCAAATGCTGTTGGCTTTCAGAAAACCGGGACTTTGGCTGTAATAGGGCTGTGCATTGCTGAACAGCCGACAACCTAAAAGAAAGACGGATAAAAGTAAG
>JBEBWN010000241.1:0-6402 GCA_040392235.1 Taibaiella helva
GCGGGGAAAAATTCTACGCACTGGGTTCCGATGTGGCCGTCGATAAAGACGGAAACACCTACAGCACCGGCTATTTTACAGGTACTGTTTCGTTTTACCAGGGAAAAACGACGGTAAACTCCACATTGAAAGCTTTTGGGGAGCAGGATGCTTATATTATGAAGCATAATGCCAAGGGCGAGATCGTATGGATCAAGCAATTCGGTTACGAAAAATCCTATGCCAGAGGCGTGAGTATCCGGTATGATGTCAATACCGAGCTGGTAGTAGTATTAGGCGAATTTAATGCCAAGGGCGGATATGATACTAAAAAAGCCCCTTTAGAATCAAAAGGAGAGCAGGATATATTCATTTCTGCATTGGGAGCCGACGGCAAAGAGGTTTGGACTAAGGGGTTCGGAGGCAAGGGGCATGAATACGGAACGGGTTTATCCAACGATAATGACGGATCAATATATGTTACAGGCAGTTTCCAGGAAAAAGTAGACTGGGATGCCAGCCATTCTATGACCAGTGTAGGAGGAGACGATGCCTATGCGCTGAAATTGTCCATAAAAGAAGGTGGTATAGAATGGGCCAAACATTTGGTGGGCGGGGGCAGTACCGATAAAGGTATGGCGCTGGTAGCCGGTAACGAAGCCCTTTTCGTTACCGGTATTTTTTCGGATAAAGCCCAGTTTGATGTTACTGCGGCGCAAAAAGACATGAAATCCAATGGAGCGGAGGACATTTATCTTGCCCGCTTGGAAAAGAAAGATGGCTCGTTGGTATGGTTGCAATTTTTTGGAGGTAATAATGATGACTATGTGTATGCAATAGCTACCGATGAAAGTGAAGGCGCTCCTCATATAACCGGTAAATTCAGCGAAAAAGTGGATTTTAATGCCACGGCAGGTCCTGATTTTACCATGGAAGCGGATGGTAAGGGCGATGTTTTTATAGCTAAATATGGTCCGAAAGGCGGTATAGTATGGGGTAAAAAATTCGGAGGTATTTCACGGGATGAAGGTAAAAGCATCAAGATAGACCAGGACGGCAATGTGTATTCTATCGGCGATTACTTATGGGAGGTGGATTTCAATACCGGCACGGATGCTAAAGATACTTTTATGGTCCGTTCTCCGGGTCAGGGCATGTATGTGCACAAACTGACAGCAAAAGGCGAATTTGAATGGGTGCGGGTTATGGAATCACGCGCTAACCCGAACGATCCGAACTCGCAGGCCGGTAGTATTAATGCCGGCGGTATGGCATTGAGTTACGAAAAGGGATCTATCTACGCTACCGGGTGGTTTTATAATACCGTTGACTTTGATCCTAATGCCAGCGATAAATACCTTAACATGAAGGGTAATACCGATGTGCACCTGTTAAAACTGGTAGAGGTAGGCTGTGCCAACGCTTCTTCTATTACCGCATCGGCCTGCGATGCCTATACTTATAATGGAATCAAATACAATAATAGTGGTACTTATAATCATATTTTTAAAAATGCGGCTGGATGCGATAGTACCGTGACGCTGGTGCTGACGATCAATAAATCGGCAGCTACCAGTCTGACGCAGGTGGCCTGCGACAGTTATGTGTTTGACGGTAAAACATTGACTAGCTCGGGAACCTACACACAAAATGCAAAAACGGCTTCGGGTTGCGACAGCATTATCACTTTAAACTTAACGGTCAATAAATCGGCTACGAACTCCCTGAAGGAGACCGCCTGTGATAGTTTCAGCCTGGACAATAAATTGTACTACAGCAAATCGGGTACTTATAAGCAGGTGTTTAAAACCGCGAAGGGTTGTGACAGCACGGTGAACCTTGAACTAACGGTGAACCAGAGTGTGGCCCATTCTATATCGGAAACGGCTTGCTCTAAATATGTTTTGGGCGATGCAGAGTACACTGAAAGCGGGGTATATAACCTGGATTTAAAAACGGTCAGCGGTTGTGACAGTGCGGTGACCTTAAATCTGGTTATCACCAAAATGGACCGCTCGGTATCGATCGCCGATAAGGTACTTACTGCTAATGCCATAGGGGCAACTTACCAGTGGCTGGACTGCGACAAGGATATGGCCCCCATAGCCGGTGAGACCAAGCAGTACTTTAAACCAACTAAGAATGGCCATTATGCTGTGGAAATTAAGAAGGAAGCCTGCACGGAAAAAAGCGATTGCTATGAGATTACAGGCATCAGTGTATCGGTTAAAGAACTGGGTGGTTATCCGTTAAGCCTTTATCCAAACCCGGCAGGAAGCAGGGTAGTGGTTGACTTTGGCCGGAAGATAGACCAGGCATATGTAAAAGTGCTGAATATCCTGGGGCAGACGGTACAAGATTTACCGGTGCAGCAGCGTAGTTTGATCGCCCTGGATATCCAACAATTACCCAAAGGTTTGTACCTGGTAGAGATTACGGAGGGCGAACAGCAGGCGCAATTGAGATTTGTAAAAGACTAAACTTATAATTAAACGGTTAGTCATTTTCTAACCCCGCAGGAGTACAATTAGCGTAAAACGCCGTACTCCTGCATTCCCTCAATTATAAATCCAATGAGAAAACATTTACTGGCGTTCCTGTTTTTCTTTCTTTGCTTTATTTTGTTGCAGTGCCAGAAGTCGGTAGCACAGGACTATAGCAGGGTAACTGTTATGAGCGGTAACCAGGTGCTCCGCAACAATACGGTTACGGTTACCTCGGCAGGAGTAGTGGCCAATACAGGGCTTTGGGCCGAATGCCAGGCTAATCCTTATTCGATAGGATTAAATTATAACGGGCAGCCCGGTAGTTTTACCCATACATTCAGTTCGCCGGTTACCTATATCCGTCTGCCGGTTAGCGCTACCAATATTGGCGAACTCAATACGCTGTACATCAATGGCACAAAATACAATATTACTGCGACAGATATTGATTCGCTTAAGACCTGCGACACGCAATATTACCTGCAGAACACCGCAAGCGCTAATGGTGAGCTGGTATTTACCGGTCCTATAGTGGGGCCAACCTATTATGGGCGGTTTGGATCGGCTGCTGTACGTATCTATATAGCCTCGGGCATCAATTCGATTCGTTTTGAAAATAATGGTATTATGGGCGGTTCCTGCTACGGGGTCTTTTTCAGGGGCATTCCTTTGTTCGCAAAAAATAATAGTGATTCTCTTTGTGTGGGCGAACCCCTCAAACTATTTGCAGATCCGGAAATACCCAATGCCCGCTACAGTTGGACGGGACCCGACGGCTTTAGTGCACAGGAGCGCAATCCGGAGATTCAATATACATCATTAAACAGCGAAGGCTGGTACATCGCTAAAATTACCACTCCTTATGATACTACTTACGATTCGACAATGGTAAAATTCTTACCCAGCCCGGATGTATTGCTCAGCACTAATCAACCGTTGTGCCTGGGCGACACATTGCATATCTGGGCAAAAGCGGGACTGGAAGGAACAACATACGCCTGGCAGGGTCCCGATAACTTTAGTTCCACGGCCGGGCATGTGGTAATACCTTTTGTTAAACACCAGCATGGGGGAACGTATTCGGTTGTGCCCAAACTCGGCCGGTGCAATGGGCCCGTTCAAAAGATCATGGTAGATATATTTGAACCCTCGATCGGACCAACCCAAACCTTATTTCTCTGTAGAGGGGATAGCCTTAGATACCAGGGAAAGACATACCATACAGAGGGACTGTATCCTGATACGCTAAAGGGAGCAGGCAGCCGGGGATGTGATTCAGTTAATTTTTTGAATATCGTCTATCAGCCGGAAGTGCCTGTCGGCATCGAATATCCGGGGGATAAGGTGTACTGTATGGGAGACAGTATCGAATTTAAGGGGCTGGGCGCCATTGATTATTCCTGGCGGATGAACGGTGAGTCCCTTGGTGGCGGCAATACTAAAACGATTGTATTACCTAAATTATCGAACCTGTTGGTTGTTGAAGGAGAGGACGCAGAAGGCTGTCTGGGCCGCGATACTGTTTTGCTTAAAACCAAATCCTGTTGCACAATATGGATGCCCAATGCTTTCAGTCCGAATAATGATGGTACCAATGATGGTTTCGGGCCGGCCATGCTTGGTCCCTTATGGCAGTATGCCCTGAGAATTTATAACCGCTGGGGCCAGGTAGTATTCACTTCTTTTGATGCCCAGAAAAAGTGGGATGGGCAGATCGCTAATCGGCCTGCCGACGCCGGAACTTATTTTTATACATTAGGTGCCAAATGCCCGGGGAACGAAGGCATTGACCTAAAGGGTGATTTTATACTCATCAGATAACCAATTAAAATTGAAGTGTATGAGAACAAATTTATTTCATGCCATTTTATTCATTGTCTTGTTGGCAGGTATCCAGTCCGAAGCTTCCCCGTCCTTGTATTTCCTGGAAAACAAGGGACAGATCAGGGATCAGTATTTCGAGACCCGGAAGGATATTGATTTCCAGTTGTCGACCGGTCGGGCATTACAGATATTTGTGGGCAGCGGGCGACTCCATTATCAATGGAACCGGCCTGAGAAAGCGGGGGCTACGCCGCCGGCAGATGATGCAGGAAGAGTATATAGCTACCGTATGGATGTTGAATTGTTGGGTGCCAATACCAATGCATTTCCGGAACAGACCGGGGTATTGCCTTATTATGAAATTTACTATACCGGTCAGTTAGCCGGGGCCCGGGCTAATGCTTACCGATCCATAACCTACAGGAACGTTTATCCTGGTATTGACTGGATTATTTACATTAACCGCGAGGAAAAAATGGAGTATGACTTCAGGGTTCATCCGAGAGGCAATGTGAAAGACATTCGTATTCGCTTCCACGGCACTAATGCCTTAACGGTTAACGAAGACGGAAGCCTTACTGCGGTTACCCCCATGGGAAGTATTACTGAACAGGCGCCTGTCAGCTTCCAGAAAGATGGCCGGGCAGTATCTTCCCGTTTTGTGTTGGAAACGGAACAGACACTCCGGTTCGAAGTGGCCTCTTATGAAGGAGAGCTGACCATTGATCCGGTGCTGGAATGGAGTTCTTATTTCGGAGGTGGCGGATCAGATTTAGGACGCTTCACCGCCTGTGACACAAAGGGGTTTGTATATATGACCGGAAGTACCGGTTCTGCCAGTAATATAGCAACTACTGGCGCTCACCAGGTTACCTTTGGTTCCGGTGTCAATGATGCTTTCCTGCTCAAGGCGGATAGCTCCGGCGCAAAGATTTGGGCTACTTATTACGGCGGCAATGGCGATGACCAGGGATGGTCTGTAGCTTGCGACGAAGCCGACCAGGTGTATATGGTAGGGCAGACGGCCAGCAGTTCGGGTATTGCGGTCAGGGGACATCAGAACACTTATGGCGCGGGGGCTTCGGATGCTTTTATTGCAAAATTCAATGGAGATGGTGTATTGAGCTGGGCCAGCTATTATGGTGGCAGTGCGGCCGATGAAGGTTGGGGCGTTGTTTGCAACAAGAAAGGATATATTTACGTTACCGGCCGCGCTGCCAGCAAAAATAATATTGCTACTGATGCGACGGTACATAAAGACCAGATGGATGCTTTCCTGTTGAAGATGGATACGGCAGGCAAAAGGGAATGGGGCACCTATCTTGGAGGAGAAGGGGCAGAGCTGACCTGGGCTATTGCAGCTGATGCTTTCGATAATGTGTACATATCGGGCGAAACCGGTAGTGCAACCGGCATGGCTACAGCAGGCGCGCATCAGACGCAGATGACCGCGGCTAATGGTTCAGAGGCATTTATAGCACGGTATAAAGCCAGCGGAACCCTGGTATGGTGCACTTATTATGGAGGCAACCAGCCGGGACAGGTATTCGGAACCGGTATTGCCTGCGATCTGGCAGGTAATGTTATCGCAACGGGATATACACAGAGTGAGGTCGATATCGCTACGGCAGGTTCGCACCAACCCCAGAAAGGACAGGGTTACGATTCTTACCTTGTAAAATTCGATAGCCTGGGCAAGCGTATCTGGGGAACGTATTATGGCGGTAACAATATTGAAAATGGTTATGGTGTAGCTACAGATAGAAAAGGAAATATTTTTATTACCGGGTATACTACCAGCAAGGAAAATATAGCTACGAAAGACGCCATTCAAACGGCGCCTTCAACCAATGCCAGCAATGATTTCTATATTGCGAAGTTCAACAAGGACGGGGTATTGATATGGGGATCGTATTATGGAGCCGCAGGATATGACGCGGGAATGTCGATTGCGCATGACCAGGAGCGAAATATTTACGTGACCGGGTTTGCGAATAGTGGTGGCCTGGGTACCTCCAATGCTTTCCAGGCAAATCCGAGAGGTAGTTTTGAGGGTTTGCTGATGCGCTTGTCGGAATGCGTAATTGCGGGCATTGGGAGATCGGAAGAGCGT
>JBEBWN010000242.1:0-6401 GCA_040392235.1 Taibaiella helva
ACATTGGATCTTTCCTGATCATCTAACCTCGTATAGCGGATACTTTATACACTGGAGGATGCACCCAATTGAGTTTAACAGCAGACCCTACTTATACCTTTACATTTTATACAGCACATTTATACGGTGCTTCGCCCGAGAGCATGCAGCCTAAACTTGAGTACCTGGAGCTGCCGCTTTCCGAGCAAGGCTTTATTGATGCCATGTTTTCTACTGTGGCGCCCACTAATGCCAATACACAAAGCGCAGCCGGCGGCGGCGGACCTATTGTCAACACCTTTGGCAGCGGTAGGGTATTAATCCCATCAAACAACACTACCGTATATGGCACCGCATCGCGGAATACCTGGGTACCCGTAACACTGTAATATACCGCAGCAGGCGGGGAACGATACATGACCTTCGGCCAGTTCCGGCAAGGTGCGACAACGTTGGAGGACAGCACCGCGACCTATTATTTGTTTGACAACTTTTCTTCAACGCTTGCTCCGGATAAAGTTGTGTTAAGCGGCAATGTCTTTAGGAAGCTGGCGCTCACAACAACTTTAAATTATCCTGAGGCTAACATGACTAAGAGGCTAACTTCGTACTATTGCCCATTAACTTAATAGTCATATCTATCCGGAAACCTGAGGGATAGTTGTTATGAATCTCCACAGTGCCATTAAGCTTATCAGCCCTTTCCTGTATGTTTTGTAAGCCGATACCCTTTCCCTTTTGATCGTGGGGCCATCCCTGGCCGTCATCTTTATAGCTGATCGTTAAACGGTTGGCGTCCACAATAAACCCGACATCAACATGTTTGAACTCCGCATGCTTAATAGAATTGGCGATGCATTCCTGTAGAACGGCTTTTAGATTATGATACTGGTAATGACTTAAAAAGCGCTTCTTCTCTACCGTCTCCCGGATAGCATAGGTAAAATCAGATACCTTACTCAACTTTTCCAAAAGTCTCCGGATTTCCAGGGACAGGTCGAGCAGCCGGAACTGCTGTTCTGACTTTAAATCATGCGATAAGCTTCTTATCAGTTCCATTGTATGCTCAATATGAGTTTCCAACGCGCCTTTTTCTTTGTCCGGTTGCCCAATCCGCTCTTCTTTAGCCAGCACCTTGGCATATAGTAGCGCCGGATTCGTCTCATCGTGGATATTACGGGCGAGATTAAGTTTAAAATCCAGGAAACGCATTTTCTGGCGACGTCTTACAGTACCGAACACCAGCACGCTTCCGCTTAATAAGAGCAATGCGCCCGATCCGAGCATCAGTAGTTGGCGGTCGGATCTTTTTTGCTTCTTTGCCGAATCTGCCAGCAGAAATTGCTGGTCTTCTACTTTGGTCAGGGCATACATTACATCATCAATTTCCGACGTTGTACCGGAGTTATTCTTTTCCAGTATTACTAAAGCGTTTATAAGCGTATCCTCACTCTCTTTAAAACGTCCTTCATTATACAAAACCCTAGCCTTATACTTTTTCACCATATAGGCATTAACCGGGATGAGCTTCTCCGCGTACATTTTATTCAGGACATCAATATAATGACGGGCGCTGTCGTTGACCATATTTTCCAGGAAGTAAACCGCTTTACAGTCTGCTACATTAAAGCCTACATAGTTCTTTAAGTAGCCGGGGGTATTAGGGTCGCGGGCTAACGCGTCCAACTGACCGATATCCTTCAAAACCTCAGCTTGCTGGTTAGCCACAGTATGTTTCTGATATTGGATTGTTAATTTGATGTATTGTAACCGCGCATGCATCTCCTTGTCCCCTGGATAGGCTTTAATAACAATGTCCGTTAGCTGATCCATTATATGCGCGATCTCAGAAGCGCTTATGCTGTCCTTTCTTTTAAAGGCTGCTTCACTGAAGTAAGAAAACATGTTAAAGCTACGCATGAGCTCCTGCCGCTCCAGTTTCCGCTCCTGCGCCATTTGAGGAATCCTGGCAATGAATGACCTGTTTTTAGTATACAATGCCAGTGTCTTGGGATGTGCAAATTTGGTACAATAATAGCAGGCCATAAAGGTTAGAGAGGAAACAGATACCGAGGCGCTACTCTCCTGTTCCAATTGGCTTAATTTCTCGGTATAATATAACATCTCACCGTTGCGGCCGTTTAAAAAGGCCTGGTTGCTGAGCATAGCATAGTACTCTTGCTTGATTTTTTCATAGTCCTCATTATCCCATACAATTTTTCTGTAAGTTGCCAATAAACCCTGCATTTCTTTACTGCTGAATTGAAGATTCCTGGCTTGCAAAATTTTTACCGTTTCCTGGACACTATCCAGGTACTTTCTTTCTGATAAAATACCTTTTTTAAAAAGTCCGGACAAGTTATGAATGGTTGTTACAACGGAATCTTTAGAAGATTGAGCCTCTGATGCTTCCAGGTTAGCAGTAAAGAATATTGTGCTCAGTGCTATTGCTTTTAAGACGCGGACTGGTGTTTTATATATATTGGTCATTCGACAAAAATATTAATAAAACACATTTAAAAATCAAACCGGCGCTTAGGTGCGCGCTTTTCAAGCGCAAGAAAGCGTCCAACCCGTCACCAATCATGCCCTCGTCCTTCGGCGCGGCAAGGTAACAATGGAAGCGCCCCCTGTTACGTTGAACCCTGTCGAAACATTGAGCCTTTTGAAAACGTTGAGCAACATCGAAACGGCCAAGCATGAAGAAGTATTCAACCCTTCGAAAAGCATTCCCGTCACCCTTCGGCACGGCAAGAGGTGGCAACGGACTAATCTGTCGCGTTATCATGGAAAGACCGGTTCATCGTAGCAGAAATTACTATCAGCAACAACTACTATTTTACGAAATGGTGTTGAAAAGCCATTTTTACCAATTTAGTGGCATTGTTAACTCCGAATTTCTGGTACAAGACCTGCCGGTAATTTTCAATAGTCCTGTTGCTGAGAAATAATTTTTGACCGATATCAATATTCGTCATGCCGTCGCAGATCAGCTCCAGTATTTCCTGTTCCCGGGCTGTCAGCTTCATGTTTTTCATATTTTTATGCCCGGGCAATAACATAGCCTGCACTAAGGCTTCTTTAAGCGCAGGTTCCAGGAACTGCTCGCCCCTGTGCACTGTTTGTATAGCCTGTAGCAAGGTTTCAGAGGCGATGGTTTTCTGCACATAGCCAGAGCAGCCGTGTTGCATCATATCCTGCACTTCGAAAGGATTATCGACACTGGTCAGCGCCAATATCTTCATACCAGGATAGGCAGGAGCCAGCTCGCGCACCAGTTCGTTACCTGTGGTATCGGGAAAATGAATGTCGAGCAAAAGCACATCTGGTTGCTGCTGTTTTAAGCCCTCCCGCAAAGATAGGCCTGTGTCATATTGCGCAATTATCCGGATGTCTGTACTGGACGATAACATTTTGCTGATGCCCTCCGCTACCAAAGGATGATCGTCTGCTATTACAATGCTTATACTCATACTACTTTATCAGGTGTTTTTTCAAATCAAATTCCAGCACAACCGAGGTTCCTTTATCGGAGGTAATATCCATCGTTCCATTCAGAAATGCTACCCGGTTATGCAAGTTATGCAATCCTATACCATTTTTATCGCCGGATTTTGTGTTGACCAATCCAACACCATCGTCTTCAACCATAATAATCAGTCTTTCAGATATAATATTGAATTGCACTAAAGCTGCAGCGGCCTGTGCATGTTTTACAATATTGTGAACCAGTTCCTGTATAATGCGGTAAATATTAAGTTGAAAATCTTCTTTAAGAGGCGGCAAGGTTCCGAATAACTGGAAATCGACGGTAAGCGCCGTAACCCTGCTGATACTCTGGCAATATAGAGCTATAGCGGCAGCGAGCCCCCGCTGGACCAGGATAGAAGGTTGCAAATTCTGAGAAATGCTGCGCACTTCCACGATGCTTTGCTCTAAGGATTGCAGTCCCTCGGTAAATCCCTTACTGTCCATTCCGGAGCGGCGTAATATATCAAAACTCATTTTCACCGCCGATAGTCGGCTTACAATACCGTCATGCAATTCAGATGCCATGCGTAAACGCTCTTTTTCCTCGCCTTCCCTGTTGGCTTTAAACTGTTCAAATGCCGCCTTCTGCCGTTTCTGGTAATACAAAGCCAATGTTGCTACAAGGGCAAGCACAATCACACCTATCCATAGATACTGTAGCTGTATCCTATTGTTTTGTCCTGCAATAAGCATTTGTCGTTTTATTAACTCCTTATCCTTTTCGGAAGCCCGGTACTTAACCTCCATCTGGTTCAGGCTGTTTATCCGGTCTTCATTTAAAATACTGTCTTTTAACCGCGACTCTATTTTCAAATACTCGTAAGCCAGGTGTTCTGGGCCGATGCTATCGTAAATTTCTCTTAGCATCACCAGTACATTGAGCTTAAGCTTTGGCGTATGTCTTTGGTCGTATGCCGTTAGCGCTTTCAGTAAATACCCGGCGGCACTTTCCAAATGGCCCTGGTGCAATTCAATATGCGCCAGGTTTTCCAATAAAGACGGCGATAATGTGGTATGGGAGCTGTCTACTTGTATAGCAGAATCCAGGTAGGCTTTCGCCTTAGCTATATTGCCTTTATGAAGCCATACGGTACTGATTCCCGTATACAATTCGCTGATCTTTTCAGAGGCGCGAAGTGTTTTGGCTACCATAAATGCTTCGTCTAAATAAAACAGGGCCGAATCATCGTTATGCCTTTTGTAATAGAGCGCGGCAATATTGCTGAGCAAAGTGATTAAAGTTGCATTGGTATCCTTTCGCCGGATGGCTAAACCATAGGCTTTAAATAAATACCGGGTTGTACGGCCATACTGCTCATCTAACGTTTCCATTGCAGCAGCCATGTTAGAATAGAGCAGCATCAGCGTAGTTGTATCTACCGGCGTTGCCTGTTGGAGGATCGTTAAGGCCTTGTAGTACTGAGAAACGGCAGAGTCGTAACTACCTTCCTGGAAATAGGTATTACCAAGAGACGAATATACCCGCGGTACTATTTCCTGGTTTTCTAATCTATCCAGGAAGGAACAATAGGAAAGCGTGCTGAAAAAGCAGGCGCGTGCACGGCGATAATTTCCTTGATCATACAGGCATATACCAATGTTGTATAAGGACTGAACCGTGCCTTTCCGGTACCCTATCGCCTTACTCAGCTTAAAGGCTTTATTAAATATCGCGATCGAACTATCGGGCTGTATCAGCCGATGCCGTTCTGCCCGGCTGATCAGGTTATGGACATCTTCCGTATCTGCTGCCAGTATCCGCACATTACTGAAACCCTCCTCATTCGGCTCATGAACAGGGTACCTTGCTATTGCCCTTTCCGCCAGGCCGCTTTTTGTGTCGCGCTGCTGGCAAGCCGTGATAAATATCATTACTACAGCAACCAGCAAACTCGTTTTAGTCTTCATAACATTCTCTGCAGATATGTTACAGCAGGCTTACTCAAGAGGTTGATCCGGTCAATGGCGCTAGCCGGCATTATTCATCAAGGGCACTATCCCGCCTATTTATCCATTAAGTACTAAATTACTATATTTTGACCATATAACAGTGGTAGCGACGCCAAGAAGTGTGCGGATCTCTTTTAAAAGATCCGCACCATAACTCTGGAATATCACTCCATATGAGTAGGATTAATTATCTGGATTTTACAAGCTTGACAACTTTAAGCACGAGCCCTTTTTCATCTGTTATATTCAGCAGGTAAACGCCTTCTTTCAAAGCAGCTAATGATAGGGAGTCTACCTTTTGAGCCGATGTAATGATCCTGCCGCTTATATCGGTAAGATACATACGTACACCTACCGGCGATTGAATATAAACCAGGTCGCTTGCCGGGTTAGGATAAACACCGATGGAAGAACCGGGTATATTATTTCCCTTTATGCCGGCATTGCTCACAGCATATGCCTCCGATGTATCCATACAGCCCGCCTCGCTGGTCACAATCACCTGGTAGTTGCCGTTACCGGTAACGGTATAAATGCTATCCCGGGCGCCGGGAATAACCTGCCCGTCTTTAAGCCATTGGTATTGGGCAAAGGAATTATCGACGCCCAGTTTGAAGCCATTGATGGTGATGACAGGGTTTAGCTTATAGAAAGTGATATCGATAGTAGCCATGCTGTCACAACCCGCATAAGAAGGTAAGACTAAAGAATAAATGCCCGAACTGGTATACACGCTGTCGCCAAAAACATAGTTTCCCGCGCAGGTGCTGATTTGCGCATAGGAAGAAACCGTGTCGCTGCAAAACAATTTGACTACATAGCCGTCATAAAAGCCACCGGATTGCAGATTATAAAGGCCCGAATTAGGATCAAAATCCGACTCGTTCGTAAAATACCCTGTAAGATAAGCGTTTCCTCCACTATCGAGAGTAACACTATAG
>JBEBWN010000243.1:0-6372 GCA_040392235.1 Taibaiella helva
GTACAGCAATGGTATCTCCTTTTTTGATCTGTTCGCTGATAATCATACGACTCAATGGTTTTCGTAATGCTGTTCTGATAGCGCCTTTCAAGGGCCGGACCCCGTATTTGGGTGTAAAACCCAGATGTGCCAGATGTTCGGCGGCTTCTGGCAATACTTTCATACTAATGCCCTGAGCCTCTAATTGCTGTATCAATGGCTTAAGATGGATATTAAAAATGCGCACAACATTTTCGATACTTACCGGGGCAAAAGGTATGATTTCTGTAATTCGGGCCAGGAATTCGGGGCGGAAATACCGGCTCATGATTTCTAGCATCTCTTCCGATTTGGGTATATTACTGCTTTCAAAGCTGGAAATAATATGCTCAGCGCCAATATTGGAGGTAAAGAGGATAACGGCGTTGGAAAAGTCGCCTTCTTTTCCCAGCCGGTCATGCATTTTGCCTTCGTCCAATATTTGTAGAAAAATATCGAATACGGAAGGGTGTGCTTTTTCAATTTCGTCAAATAGGACAATAGCATATGGTTGCTGCCTTATTTTGTTGACCAGCATACCACCTTCTTCATAACCTACATAGCCCGGAGGCGCTCCGTACAGCAACGCGGCAGAATGTTCTTCTTTAAACTCAGACATATCGAAGCGTATAATCGAGTTTTCGTCCTGGAACAGGAATTCGGCCAATGATTTAGCCAACTCAGTTTTACCGGTGCCTGTAGGCCCAAGGAAGAAAAAAGAGGCAATAGGCTGGCCGGCCTTATTAAGCCCTGACCGGGATTCCAGTATGGCTTCCGAAACGGTTTTTAGTGCATGATCCTGTCCAATAACCCTTTGCCGTAAATGTTCTTCCATATTGATCAGCCTTTGCTGTTCTTTGCTTTGTATTTTACCAATGGGTATCCCGGTAATATTGGCCACCACAGCGCTGATATCCGTATGGTCTATCTCCGATCTTTCCTCGCGGGCTATTTTTTCCAGGCTGTCGAAAAGGTTCTGGAGGTAGCTATTCATTTCCGGCACTTCCTGAATCTTATCAAACTCCTTTTCTTCATTATGCCGGGCCAGCAATACGGGGCTGAGGCCGCTTTGTGCCTCATGATACAACCAGCGCAATTGTTCTTCGCTTGGTTGGGTATTTTCCGAAAGTTTACTTTTTAGCTGTTTAATGTCTTTTTCTGATGTGTCGGTCATCATCCTGCATACGGCAAGGGTTCTGTCTATAAGGTCGAGCGCTGAATCCGGCAGTTTCCTGTCTTTGATAAATCTTTTGGCAAGGCGTATGGTTTCGGAAAAAACACTGTCGCTGATTTTCAGGTTATGGTGTTTTTCATAATGTTCTGCCTGGTTACGTAACATTTTTTCCGCAATCAGGGCATCCGGTTCATTGATCTTTACTACCTCGAAGCGGCGGCTGAAGGTTTCATCTTTTTCTATACTTTTACGGTATTCGTCTATTGTTGTGGTCCCTATTACAGTTAGAATCCCTTTAGCCAATTCTGCTTTCAAAATACTTGTAGCACCGCCATTGGTATTATTTTTGTCAATTAAAGAGTGTATTTCGTCAATAAAAAGAACCGGTTTTTCCAGGCTGCTCAGCTCCCTGATAATTTTGCGGAGCCTGTCTTCTACCTCGCCTTTGTAGGATGCCCCTGCCAGAAGCGCGCCGTTGTCTAATTCAAAAATGGCTACGTTTTGCAGGTGGGCAGGAACATGACCGTTTTCAACAGCCATAGTAAAACCATCCAACAATGCTGTTTTGCCCACTCCGGCTTCGCCTGTAATAATAACATTCGATTTGCTTTTACGGCTGATAATTTCGCAAATCTGCCTTATTTCTCTGTCACGGCCAATCACTTCATGGAGCAAGCCTTGTTGTGCCTGCTTTCTTTTATCGATACAAAACTTTAGCAGGGCATCAAATGAAACTTGCCCGGCATTGTTCTTGCTGTTTGGTATAATATTGTTGTGCGAATTAGTTGTATTGCCTTCTTCAAACCATTCCTTGACCTGCATGGTTGTAAAAGGAAACGTTTTTAGCTGCTCGTGCGCAAAGGCTACGCCGGGTGTAGACAAGGCAATAAGCAGGTGTTGCGGCTCAATATGATCGCCCTTGCTTTCTGCAGATAAATGCTCGGCTTCATTAAATAAGGCTTCGGTTTCTTTATCAGGTGCGGGCGTTTCGCTGCTTTTGCCACTACGCGGATATTGTTCTATCCTTATCTCAGCCCATTCGTCCAGATAATATACATCGACACCTTTTTGCTCCAGGAATTTCAGTATGTCGAAATCTTTATGAAGCAAGGCTTTTAAGATATGAGCAGCGAAGTATTGCTCCTGCATAAATTCCCGGGCTAATTGTGCGGCGATATGAAGTACCTGTTGGCTCTCTGTTGAAAATGCATATTTGGTTAGCGTTGCCATGTGTATTCGTTTGGAGAAATGTAAATTTAATCAAATAGCAGATGTTTATATCCCGGTCTGGCCGGATTTCAGAAAAAAATGGACAGAAAGGATCAGGTACCAGATGCGTAAAGCGCTTCTATTTTTTGTTTGCTTTCTTCTATTAGTCTTTCCATTTCCTTCAATTGTTTTTCCTGGTCAGGAGAAAGGTAAGTCCATTTCAGCTCTGCTTCTTTCATCATTTTATGGATATGCTGCCGGTTTTCTTCTGTACTGCGCTTCGGACCGCTGTGCTGGGGCACCTCGATTGCTCCTGTTGTTTTGCTGGCGTAAAATATCATCGCTATTTCCTTGGGAAACAATTTCAATTGTTCCGATAATTCGGTCGCAATGACGCTTATTTTTTCGGCTTTTTCTTTTATTGTTAGCATATCCTGTTGTTCCCTGAAAAATAAAATCAAAAAGAAGAAAGACGGTGAAAACCTCCAAACTAAAGAAATTACCCCTGTTTTATTCTTTTACCTGGGGTAATATTAACATGGTTTTGTTACTACAAAAGACTTTGCCGATTTTACTAAAACCTGCATATACAGTCAACATATTTATTGCTCTAACAGCGCTCAATTTGCTTTAACCCTCATTACTGTTGTATGTACCTTCAAGGGAAACCATAATTACTTTTTTGCCGGGCTCGTCATAATAAAAACGGATGCTGTGGTCATTTTTTTCGTACCGGTATTCTGCGGGTTCCTGCCTTCTTTCGTCTGGCGGGTTAAACGCGATAAAATCGAAAACCTGTTTTATATCTGCTGGTTTAATGGTCACCGGCTTATCAGGATATACCAATAGAAAATATTTTGCTCCCTGGTTGTACACTCTCAGCTCTACCTTATACAGGCTTACCGAAGTCCAAAGCGATGATTCGAAGATTTTCATTTCCGGATTACCGGCTTTCTTATTTTCAATCAACTTAACCTGGAGTGCTATTTCAATGTCGGCCTGACTAAGGCTTTTTTCAGAAACGAGTGTGTTGATATTGGTTATTAAATTGTCCATGGCCTTTACTTTTAGTGGTACCGTACAAAATCCGATCGCTAAACTAATGATCAATAAAAGCGGACCGCAACGCGGCCTTCGGGGGAAGAGGATTCCGGTATTAAAGATTGTCATAAGTGTTTTCATATGGTCTGCCATAATATTGGGCATAATCAACCCCGGGCTCAGTGCTGGGGTGTTCTCCATGGCCGAACACATTTCCTATTTCATTCCGCGCCCTATCACGATCGCCGTGTTCCCGGTATTGTTCGTAGGCGGTGTTGTATTGTTCGGTTTGTGTGCCGGCCAATCCGATATCTGTGCCTGAAGTATTCTGTATCTCCCTTCTAACTTCTGCATTTACCAGTGTCGCTTCGCCTTCATCTTTTAGGTTTCTCTGTGTATTCCGTTCAACAAATTCTTCCCTGGATAGTCCGTCAGGCGGTACATAAGGGTCCATTTCGTAAAGAGCATGGCCACTTTCGTGTGCCAGGGTTTGGGTAATATCGGCTGGGTCTGTTGCGTTTGGATCCAATACGATCGTTTTGGTCGACCGCCTGGCGAAGCTACCTTTGCCCGCCTCGCCGGATTGAAATGTCCAGCCACTTTCCGACAAGGCAATCAGGTTGGCAACAAGGGTAGGCGATTGTATTATAAGTGCCATAACTTCGGGTGATACGAATTGGGCAATGGCCGATAAGCCTTCTCCCAGCAAGACATTGGGTAATCCTAACATCAGGGTTCCTCCATGTGCGGTAAGTGATCCCATCCGGGCACCCGGTTTTCCGGAGATGAGTACGGTAAACGCACCGCTGGTGATTACATCCGGCGGACCAACGCAAAGACATTGATCGCCTACGCCGGCGGCGGGCAGCCCGCCTATCAGTACCGTTGGAGCCCCGGGGGGTAGTACCGGACCACCCACGTGAGGTACCAAGGCCGATACCAGAGGACATACATGAAAGTCGCCGACGCGGGAAGCTGGTTGTCCCATATACTAGTTGATTTTTACCAGCGCTGCTGTGGCTTTAACCATAGCGCCGCTTTTCAGATCCAATTGAGCATTACCTTGCACCGTTGTATTCAGTCCGCTAAGCTTCAAATCTGTTGTCGCTTCTATTTCCAGGCCAGTGTCCGATTTTAAGGACGCCTGTTTACCATTCATCTTGACCTTATCCGAGCTTTGTAGTTTTAATTCCTTGCTGGCATTCAATGTAATGGTACCTGCACTAAGACTTATACTGTTGTCGGCGCTGATGTCTATGCTGCCTTTCGAGAAAATTTTCAGTTTTTTTTCATCCTTTTGCAGTTCTATGGAGAGAATAGGGCTGGTTCCTTCCATAACATTCATAATAAATCCCTTGGAAGCGTCCACAAAGAAAACGGTGGATTCGCTGTTCGATTTCCGCGATTGTATTGTCGTGTAACAATTGTCGTCTTTATTCTGAAGGGCCAGGAAGTTGTACATTTCCTTACCTTTTGAAAAATCGGTAAGCATCAGTTCCCCGTTATTATCGTCAATCTGTAGCTTACGGCCGCTCCGGGTTCCGAAGGACTTAATATGGTTTCCCTGTTGCGATGTGCCCGACTTACGGCTGCCCGTGTACAGGCCGCCCAACAGGAAAGGTTGTTCGGGATCGTTGTCTGTAAAATCAATATAAACAAGATCTTCTACTTCCGGAAGAAAGCGCATACCATAGCCATTTCCTGCATGCGGCGAAACCACCCGTATCCAGGGGGTAGTTTCTGTTGCCGGTTGCCAGGGAAAACGGACTTTGATCCGGTCATGACCGTCTTCATCTTCATTGTCCACAACTACTGCTATCTGTGCGGGACAAGAAGCATGCACCAGGGGGTCGGTATAGGGTGGAACGGAGGCCTCTGCCGGTACGGCAGAGAAAAAATTCTCGTAATTGCTGGGGCCTGTGCTCCGGTGACGCAGTTCGGTGATAATGTATTCTCCGAATTGATTCCCCTGGTTGTCGGTGATACTGATTTTTCCTCCAAGCTTTAAGTTCCGCTTATAGGTTTGGCCGGTAATGACCGTTGAGCTCGAAGCCGTTGCCTGTTGCAACAATAAACTCTGGCTGGACAGCCTGTCACGGTTGGCCGCTTTACTTAATGAAAAGTTGGAAAGATCGGAAAGCGATGCAATGGCGGCTCCGGCTTCCAGGTTAGCGGCAATAAAACCCGTCCCTCCCGGGGACGGAATTTGGTCTTCACTGTTAATTACTTCGCCAAGATAACTATCGTAGCTTATCGTTTTAACCGGGGCCTGCTCTAACCTAGAACGGAAGGTAAGACCATATATTTCTGTATCAGGTACGTCAATGGCTTCATCCTGTGGCACACCCAATATTAACTCCTGTCCGTTGTAATAAAGCCATTCTCCGTAGCGCGTAGCCAGCATACAGTAGTATTCGAAAGCGGTCTGGTTGTATTGTACACTATAGTATAGCGGTTCGGTATAGGTCGGGTTTAACTGCAGATCCGTACCTCTTGTTACATTTAGTGCATTAAAAATATGCGCCAGGTCTTTTTGATAAAAACTGTTGCATGCTGCTACCTCGTCCAGCTTTGCGAAAAGGCCTTTGCCCGCGATTTCGTAATTAATACCATTCAGATCCTGTTCAATACAATTGATCGCGCAGATTATCCCTTTAAAAAGGAAATCATCATTTATACTAATAGTCACTTCCTTCCCCAGGTAGCTTTTGTTAAAGGAGACAAAGGCCGACAAGCTGCCTTCGCCCTGCTCCTGTCGCCAGTTAAAGGAAAAATGATTTACATCGGCCAGCTTCTGGTCAAGGGAAAGCGTATTAAAATCTACCGAACCATTATGTCCTTCAACTTGAATACTTATTTCTGCTAGTATGTTTTGCGTACTCATGGCTTATGTACTTAGGAGTCAAAATGAGATACTGATGCGTGATGTC